>JAFTLE010000076.1 GCA_017452895.1 Clostridia bacterium | reverse complement strand
TTTGACCGAAGGTCAACATCATTTCGAGCAACGCGAGAACATCATTCCTCATTTCCTCGGCACAAATGAACGAGGTTGCGGCAAGCCGCAAATGATGTGATGCTTCGCATCAATGATGTGGGCTCACGCCTATGAAGCGTGCCTTCGGCACACGGAGAAAATTATGTTTGCTTCGCTTCATGTTTGCGAAGCAAACGCATCATACGAGCACAGCGAGTGCTTCATATCGCGTAGCGATGCTTCATTAATGCTTCAAGTCCTTGTGAATCAAGGGCTTTTCGTGTTTTTAGGGATAAAAAACACCCCTCTTTCACCATTGCACCTTTTCCCCGACCTTTTGGACTTGAACTGGCGATTTTATGCGAATATATTGATTTTATATAGCTTTTGTGATATAATAAAAAAACAAAGAAAACGGTGATTATATGGAAAATTTAGGGTATAGTAGAGCTTTCAATAAAGCTTTGGCAGCGCTTTTATTTGGCATTGCATGCTGCTATGATATATCAAACGTGTAAGGAGGCAGATGATGAGAAAAATTTTATGTTTGCTTATGTTTTTAGCACTATTTTTGATTTTGGCATCGTGCAATAAGGATGAAATATCCGACGATCCTTCCATTGAGCCTCCAAAGCATGTACATTCCTTTGGAGAGTGGACGGTGAAAACTCCTTCCTCTTGTACCGAGCAGGGAACTGAGGAAAGAACTTGTGCCTGCGGTGTTGCTGAAAATCGTGTGATCGATCCCGTCGGACATTCTTTTGGGGATTGGGAGATCGTCACTCCCGCCAACTGCGTCGAAGCGGGGACTATGCAACGTGTTTGTTGGAATTGCTCTCATACGGAGTCGGCTCCCACCGAAAGCGTCCATTCGCTGGGTGATGCTGAACCATTCATTGAAGCTACCTGTTATCAAAAAGGATATACCATTTACCGTTGTACCGTTTGCACGTATTATGAGGTGAGGGAGATTACCCAAACGCACGAATTCAGTGTGGAGGTAGAAGTATACCCTGCAACCTGCGTGCAAAGCGGAGGAATCGAGAGGTATTGTTCGAAATGCGAAAAAACACTGTTTGATTACACAGATCCGCTTGGACACGACGAATACGGTTGGACTCGGGATGAAGATCGGAGCAATTCAGTGGTATTGGTGGAGCACAAGGGCTGTTGCCGCTGTGATGCGATTGACGAGGAGCGCAGGGTCTTTGTAAAAAACACCTTTAGCGCAGGCGAAACGATTCTCAAGATCACGAACCCCTATTCTCCCGCTAATCCCGCTTTTAACTACACTCAGTTTATTGAAAGCGTAGCCGGTAGTTGCTATTCAAAAAAAGGCTATTACCAAGCATACCTTTCTGATGACGGTGGCTTGGCGGTATTGGTTTTACTGAACACCAATAACAAAATTGTCTGCAGTGATGTCAGAACGGATTTAGGTTATGCCAATGACATAACTTACAATTCCAAAACGAACCAACTGCTGGTATTAAATGAAAAAAGAGTGGTAATATTTGATGGAGATACGTTGGCGTACGTTCGCACCGTAAATATGCCTCGTACCGGTGATGCCATTGCTTATGTGGAGTCAACAGATCAGTATGCTATTATGGTAGACGATAGGGTGGAGTATTACAACGCTAATTTCGGATACGTTAGTAGCTTTCGCATTTTCAATTTTGGAAATGGTCCCTATCAAATTTGCGCCGATGACAACTACGTTTATGTAATGTTCGTGTCAAATGACGGAGTCGGTCGCAATGTACACGTTTATTTACACAATGGCAAAGCATTGGGGAAGGTTTCTATCCAAAAAACATCCAACTCAAATCCCACGGGAATTAGTATAGTGGACGGATATTTGTATGTTTCCATTCCTGACGGCAGTCTTCGCACTCTGCTTAAAAAGATTGAATGATCAGCTCAGAAGTTTGGAACTGTTGTTTGGGTATTATAAAATTAAGTATCGGGATTGATCCCTCTGCGGCTATTTTTGGTATCATGCGATTCAATGAAACAAAAGAATTAAGGTTCAAAATTGTTGGGGTAACTCAAAAAATCCAAGTCGAAAGACTTGGATTTTTTCATTTGTGCCGCAGGCACAACATCATTTGACCGAAGGTCAACATCATTTCGAGCAACGCGAGAACATCATTCCTCATTTCCTCGGCACAAATGAACGAGGTTGCGGCAAGCCGCAAATGATGTGATGCTTCGCATCAATGATGTGGGCTCACACCCAATGATGTTGCACTCCGCGCAAATGGAGAGTTGCAATTTCATCCTATGAGCACAGAAAATTCCGTACACGCAAGTGTGCGGAATTTTTACTTATTACCTCTTCACTCTTCACTCTTCACTTTTCACTAATTCGGCGTGTGCGGAATTTTAGGTAAGAGGGAATAGTGAATAGTGAAGAAGTAAAGATTGATTTGCTTCGTAAATTTTCATATTAACAGCCCTTTGGAATGTATATTTTACGCGCCTGTGGGTTGACATCTTATGTGTTTTATGTTATGATTAAGAATAATCAATACGAGTGAAAGCGAGGCAAGCAAATTGAAAATAATGTCTTTTAATACTCAACATTGTTTGAATTATGTTGAAGGAAAAATTGATTTTGAAATTATTGCGAATAAGATTTTAAATTGCGATGCGGATGTTGTCGGACTGAATGAAATGCGTGGAATTGGTAGAGATCCCGAATACACCGCACAGGTTGAAAGGCTGGCAGAGTTGACCGGGATGAAATATTTTTATTTTGCCAAGGCAATAGATGTTCCGGAAAAAGGGCCGTACGGCAATGCGATCCTGTCGAAAATCCCTATGATGAATGCCGAAGCGATCCTCATTCCCGATCCTGAAATCAAAAAATACAGTTGCACTTATGAAACCCGATGTGTCCTGAAGGCTGAGCTTGAGGGCGGAGTGACGGTGTTGGTTACACATTTCGGTTTAAATCTTGACGAACAGGAAAATGCAGTTGAAACTATTGTTAAAGCTCTGTCTCATGAGCGGTGTATCCTGATGGGGGATTTCAACGTTACGCCCGAAGATACTGTTCTTGATCCTATCAGAGATAAAATGAAAGATACAGCGGAAGCCTTCGATATGCCAAAATTAAGCTTTCCTTCGGACAATCCACAGAAAAAGATTGATTACATTTTTGTTTCGCACGATATTGAAGTCGAGTATGCTGATATCCCCCCTATAATAGCATCTGACCATCTTCCTCACATCGCCAAGGTGAAGATATAACTGCGAAAGTTGCATTTTTATTCTATAAGCACAAAACAAAAACCACCCGAGGGGGTGGTTTTCTGTTTCGGCCCCTGCGGCTTAAACCAGCCGTTCGCAAGCGAACTCTGGTTTTTTGTTCTCCACCGTCGGAAAGACCCTTCGTTCTTTTTGAAGAAAGCAAGGCCTATTATTCAACGCCGCTAAGATCAACGGAGAAGCGTGGGGGTGCGGCGGCGATACCCGGAATCTGCCGGTCGAGATTGAAACGCAGATCGGATCGGGCTTTCCGAAATCGGGCCGTTTTATCCGCACGCTTGCTTTTTGCCCCTTAAATTCGCCCAAAATCTTGACAACGGTCGGGGGAGGTGTTATAATAAGCGCAGAACGCCTCGGATTTCGGGGCTCAGGAGGAAAAATGGAAAAGATAAAAATTGCCATTGTTGGTACGGGCAACATCGCTAAAAGCGCGCATATGCCCGTTTATAAGAAGCGCGATGACGTCGAGGTGATCGCTTGTGCCGATATTGATTTCGAAAAGGCGAGGGCGTTCGCCGCACAGTTTGATATTCCCGCCGCGTACGCGTCGGTTGAGGAGCTGCTTGCAAGCTGCAAGCCCGACTTCGTTGACGTATGCACCTGGCCTGCGGCACACGCGCCGGTTGCGATCGCCGCGGCAAACGCAGGCTGCCACGTGATGTGTGAAAAGCCGATCTGCCACAACCTTGCAGATGCGCTTGCGCTGAAGGAGGCGGTTTTGAAAAACGGAGTCAAGTTTATGCTTGCCGTTCCGCTTCGCTACGGCGACTCCGCGGTGAAGGCAAGACAGCTCGTGGACGAGGGCGTTCTTGGCGACGTCTATTACGGAAAAACCGCGTACGTCCGTCAAAGGGGCATTCCCGGCGGCTGGTTCTCCTGCTCGAAGTACTCGGGCGGCGGCCCGATCATCGACATCGGCGTACATAGGATTGATCTCGCGTGGTATATGATGGGTTGTCCGAAGCCCGTATCGGTTCTGGCATCGGCGGTCTACAAGATCGGCGACTACCGTGACGAGACGAAGGTTGACACCGTCAGCGATGAGGTATCCGCCAACAACGAGTGGACGGGCGCACAGGTCGCGGACTACAAGTTTGACGTAGAGGATTCCGCAAGCGGCGTGTTCCGCTTTGAAAATGGCGCACAGCTTCTTTTTGAAACCGCGTGGACCTTCAACGGACCCGACAACAACACCACGCAGATCGCGGGCGATAAGGCGGGCATCACGCTTGAGCCCTTCAAGCTCTACAAGGCGGACGGAAAGGATCTGGTAGAGGAGACGCTTGAGGGTGACCTCGGCGACTTCTTCGGAAACGAGATTGCGCACTTCATCGATTGCATCAGGAATGACAGGACCCCCTCCTCGAGCATCGAGCAGGCTGTCCAGCTGCAGAGGATGCTGGTGGGCATCTATGAGTCCTCAAAGCTCGGCCGTGAGGTCAGCCTCAAGGATTAAAATTTTGATACGATCAAACGAAAAAGAGCGAGGATATTTCTTCGCTCTTTTTCGTTTTCGTTGGCTTTTCCGCGGCGGCCCGGCGCACCGGCCTCTCCTGATTGCTTGCCGCACCGCGTATGAAAATTCGGCGGGCTCTTGTTTTTTGCAACGCGATAGTATATAATAGACTTAACGATCGACCGGAATGCGACTTTCAAGGGAAAGCATCGAAAAGTCCGATCAAAGGAGAAAGCATGGAGATCCGAAATCTAATCACCTTCGCGCAGGTCGCCGAGCTGAACAGCTTTACCAAGGCGGCACGCGCGCTCGATTATTCACAGTCCACGGTATCCTTCCAGATCAAGCAGCTGGAGACCGAGCTTGACTGTCTGCTCTTTGAGCGCATCAATCATACGATTGCCCTGACCGATAAGGGGCGTGAGCTTTTGGAATACGCCAAAAAGATCCGACATCTGCACGATGAATTCGGACAAAGCTTCAAGGCACCGAATGTTGCCACGGGCTTTTTACGCATCGTCGCGCCCGACTCGGTCTGTGAGGATATGATCAACACGAACTACGTCGACTTCCATACGAAAAATCCGGGCATCTCCCTCAAGTTCAGCACCGCTAATACCGACGAGATGTTCCGTATGCTCAACCAGAACGAGGCGGATCTGATGCTCACCCTCGACACCCACGTCTACCATCGCGATTATATCATTGCGATGGAGGAGCCCGTCCCGATGCACTTCGTAACGGGCGCATCCTCCCCCTACGCGACCGCCGCGTCGCTCTCGCTCTCCGACGTTGTCGCATACCCATTCCTGCTCACCGAGCACGGACACGGCTACCGCCGCGTTTTTGACGAGGCAATGGCGAAGGCATCACTCGATATTCTGCCGATCCTCGAGCTTGGCCGTACCGATATCATCACCGCAATGCTGGAAAGCAACGTCGGCGTCTCCTTTCTCCCCGACTTCGTCACGCGCCGCGCGGTTGCAGAGGGAAGGCTCATCTACCTCAACGTCACCGACGTGCAGGTCAATGTCTGGAAGCAGCTGATCTATCACAAAAACAAGTGGGTCACACGCGCAATGCGCGACCTCATCGAATACATCAAGAAAAACGAATTTGGAAGATAAACGCAAACCAAGCTTTACAAAAGGGGGAAAATGAAGGCTCCGCGTCAAAAGCGTAAATCTCAAAATCCGTTTTACCGTTTTCGTCAGACCGTTACTGCAAAACGGCGGTGAAATAAAAAACCTTCATTTTAGAAGGGAAAGCGGGGGAAGCCTTTTGTAAAAGGCTTCCCCCGCTTTTCTTTTTCAATTTTCTTTTTCCATAAAATCAAGTGCCTGCATCACGCCGAGCTTGCCGTACTCGTAGGTCAGCGCGCCCTGCATATAGGCGGTATACGGCTCGCACAGCGGACCGTCGCAGGACAGCTCGTTGGTCGCGCCCGTCACGAAGGTGCCGCTTGCCATGATCTCCTCATGCGGGTAGCCGGGCATCGGCCCCGGCTCGGGATCGACGTAGGATTCGATCGGGCCGCCGCGCTGGATGCCGCGGCAAAAGCGAACGAGACGCTCTCTGGAGTGCAGATCAATCGTTTGCACGATATCGGTACGCTTTTCGTCGTAGCGCGGATCGGTATCGGGATAGCCCGCAAGCTCAAAGAGCCGCGCGGCGAACGCCATCGTTTTCAGCGCCGCGCAGACCGCGGCGGGTGCCATAAAGATCCCCTTATAGAAGGAGGTCAGCTGATTGAGATTCGCGCCGAGATCCTTGCCGATGCAGGGAGCGGAGAAGCGCTCCGCGATGTCGGCGATCGCCTCACGCGTGCCGACGCAGTACGCGCCCGAGAGGGCAAAGCCCGAGCCGAGGTTTTTCATCATCGAGCCGACCAGCACGTCAGCCCCCACCTCAGTCGGCTCGCGCGTTTCGGTAAATTCACCGTAGCAGTTGTCGACCAGAACGAGCGTCTCGGGCGAGCATTCCTTGATCACTCGGATTGCCTCCTCGATCTGCGAGACCGTCAGGCTCTTTCTGTGTGCGTAGCCGCGGCTGCGCTGAATGGCGGCAACGCGCACGCCGCCGCGCGAAAGGCGCGCGCGGATCGCGTCAAGATCAAACTCGCTGTCGCGAAGATCGATCTCCTCATATTTCACGCCGTGTGCCAGGAGAGAATTTCTGCTCTCACCCGACAGACCGATCACGCTGCAAAGCGTGTCGTAAGGCGTGCCCGACACGTATAATAGGGTATCTCCGTGCTTCAGGAGTCCGCCGAGGGCGACGGCAAGCGCGTGCGTGCCCGACATCAGCTGAATACGCACGAGCGAATCCTCCGCGCCGAACACGTCGGCGTAGAGTGCCTCGAGCTTCTCGCGCCCGCCGTCGTAGAAGCCGTAGCCCGTCACCTCAAGGAAATCGACGGTCGACACGCGGTGCCGCTGAAAGGCAGCAAGCACCCTCGCGCTGCAGTGCATCGAGACCTCCTCAAAATGCGAGAAGATTGCGGCACAGTCCGCCTCCGCCTGCCGCGCGAGCGCGACCGTGCGCTCGGAAAGATCCATTCCGTAGTACATAGAAGATACCTCACAAATGCTTTTATCCCCCGTAGTATACCACAAAAACGACGAACGTGCAAGTTTTTTTATTTTGGTATTTACAAAGTTTTATTTTTGTGGTATACTATATACACAAAAAGTAATAGATATTTGCGGCGCGCGATGCGTCGGGGAGGATCCTTTGATTATTGCCCTTGAGGAAGCAAAACATAAACTGATCGCAATGCGTACCACGCTCTCGGAGCTTGGCGATTCCCTGCGTATCCCCGCCCAGCGGGAAAAGCTGGCGGAGCTGGAGGCGCAGACCTTCGCCCCCGACTTCTGGAACGATCAGGAAAACAGCTCGAAGATCTTACAGCGCGTCAAGCAGATGCAGGACACCATCTCGTCCTACGAAATGCTTTGCGTAAAGCTTGAGGATGCGTTGACCCTCGCCGAAATGGCGATCGAGGAAAATGACGAGGACTCGCTTGAGGAGGTCGAAAGCGAGCTTGCCTTCATCGAGGAGCAGGCGGAAAAGAAACGCATTGAGGTCCTGCTTTGCGGACAGTACGATAAAAATAACGCGATCCTGTCCTTCCACCCCGGCGCGGGCGGAACCGAGGCGCAGGATTGGGCAATGATGCTCTACCGTCTTTATACCCGCTGGGGTGAAAAGCACGGCTACACCGTCAAGCTGCTCGATTGGCTCGACGGAGAGGAAGCGGGAATCAAGAGCGCGACGGTTATGATCGAGGGCATCAACGCCTACGGCTATCTCAAGGGGGAAAACGGCGTCCACCGTCTCGTGCGTGTGTCGCCCTACGACTCCTCGGGCCGCCGCCATACCTCCTTCGCATCGGTTGAGGTTATGCCCGAATTTACCGATGACGAGACCATCGAGATCCGCGACGAGGATATCGAGGTCACAGCCCACCGCTCCAGCGGTGCGGGCGGTCAGCACATCAACAAGACCGACTCCGCGATCCGTATCGTGCATATTCCGACGGGCATCGTCGTCGGTTGCCAGACCGAGCGCAGTCAGCTGCAGAACAAGGAGACCGCAATGCGTATGCTGAAGGCAAAGCTCCGTGAGATCAAGGAGCGCGAGAAGCTCGAGCGCATTGAGGACATTCAGGGCAACAAGACCAACATCGAGTGGGGCGCACAGATCCGCAGCTACGTTTTTATGCCCTACACGCTTGCCAAGGATACCCGCACGGGCTATGAGGACGGCAACATCGACTCGGTCATGGACGGCGAGATCGACGGCTTCATCAACGCCTATCTGAAGGCAAATTCCACCGCAAACCAAACCAACGCATAAAATATATTGATATAAAGGAGAAACCGCTATGTTGAGAAAATCCCGTTTGTTCGTAGGTATCACCCTGGTCGTTCAGGCAATTTCCTTCCTTTGCCTGTTCTTCATCCTCTTTGCGAAGAAGAAGAGCATCGCAGGCGCATTCCTCGCCCTTTCCGCGGCAGAGGGTGCCGCAGGCACTTACCTTCTGTACCAGCTGAAGGAGGAGAAAAAGAGATCGCGTGAGGCTGAGTATCTCGATGAGATCGACGAGTTTGATCTTGACGACTCGATGATCAGCGACGAGCCCGAATTGATGGAGATCCCCGTTGACGAAAGCGCAACAGAGGACGAATTCAAGGAATAAGCAAACCAAAGTTTACAAAAAGCAGAAAACTGAAAAGTTTTCTGCTTTTTTCTTTTGCCCGCCACGCTTTGACAAAATCCGCACGCGGCGTGTGATAAGATAAAGAAAAAACAAGGAGGTAGCAATGCGATTCAAAACAGCAGGGATCAGGACGGAGCAGCGCGGCGACGTGCTGCATATCAGCGTCCTCGGTGAGATCGACCACCACAGCGCAAAAGACCTGCGTGAGCAGATCGACGGCGAACTCTTCCGCCACCGTCCGCGCACGCTTGTGCTGTCGCTTTCCGACGTTGGCTTTATGGATTCCTCGGGGCTTGGGCTGATCCTTGGTCGGCTCGCGCTCGCGCGGGGGATGGGGTGTCGGCTCCATCTTTGCGATATGACCCCGCAGATCTTGAAAATTCTTGCCCTTGCGGGCGTCTCGCGCCTCGAGGGGATCACTCTTGAGCGGGAGGGAAAGGAGAAGGAACGTGAAAAAAGATGAAAATATTCGCAACCGTATGCAAATGACGCTTTGGGCGATTTCGGAAAACGAAGCGGCGGCACGCGCGGTCTGCGCCGCCTTCGCCGCACAGCTCAACCCGACGATCGAGGAGCTTGCCGACATCAAGTGTGCGGTCTCCGAGGCGATCACAAACTGCATCGTACACGCCTACGGCGGCCGCGGCGGCGAGATCTACATAACCGTAACTCTGTACTGTGACCGCAGCATCCGCATCGACATCAGGGATAAGGGCTGTGGGATCGCCGACGTCGCGCTCGCTATGCAGCCGCTGTTCACCACGGATCGAAGCGGAGAGCGCTCGGGCATGGGCTTCCCCGTAATGCAGACCTTTATGGATGCGCTTTCGGTGCGCTCACGCGTCGGTGTCGGTACGAAATTGGTTATGAGAAAGAAGTTAAGTGCTTGAATCTTCAAAAACAACAGGAAAACCTTGCCCTGATCCTGCGCTCCCGCGCGGGGGACGATGCCGCTACCGAGGCACTTTTTATCGCCAACGGTGGGCTTGTCAACAGCATTGCCGTCCGCTTCATCGGGCGCGGCACCGACCTTGAGGATCTTCAGCAGATCGGCAGGCTCGGTCTTCTGAAGGCAATCCGCACCTTCGACCCCGCGCGTGAGTGCGCCTTTTCGACCTACGCCGTCCCCCTCATCTTCGGAGAGAGTCGCCGCTTTCTGCGCGACGACGGAATGATCAAGGTCTCCCGCACGCAAAAGCGGCTCGGTGCCGCGCTCGCCGCAGAGCGTGAGCGCGTGAAGGCGGAGCGCGGCGGTGAGGAGCCGCGCATTGAGGAGCTGGCGGCACGCTGTAATGTCAGCCCCGAGGAGGCGGCGTCCGCCCTCGACGCGATCTCGCCCGTCACCTCTCTTTCCGATTATTTATATAAGGAGAGCGACGGACCGACTCTCGAATCGCGTCTGTGTGATGAGGACGAGGGCGAGCGCAGCTTCACCCGTATGGCGCTCGCAGATGCCATCGGTAAGCTCCCGAGCCAGCGCCGCAAGATCGTCCTTTTGCGCTATTACCGCGATCTGTCGCAGGCGGAAACCGCAAAAAGGCTGGGTCTGACGCAGGTCAAGGTCTCCCGCGAGGAGAAAAAGATCCTTGAGTTTTTGCGGCGCGAGCTGTCATAGATTGGAACTGCTTCCACATTATGTTAATAAATTGTGAATTATACGAAAACCCCTTGATTTTTTGTACGGGAGAGAGTAGAATAGGCTTAGCACTCAAGCAGCAAGAGTGCTAAAACCACAAAGTAACAGCTTCCCGCAAGGGATATTTTACGGAGGAATGAACATGAAAATCAAACCGCTTCTTGATCGCGTCGTGGTAAAATCGGTCGAGGCCGAGGAGACCACGAAAACAGGCATCATCCTGCCCGGCTCGGCGCAGGAAAAGCCGCAGATCGCCGAGGTCATCGCAGTAGGTCCCGGCGGCATCGTTGACGGCAATGAGGTCGGAATGACCGTAAAGGTCGGCGACCGCGTAATCGTCAGCAAGTACGCAGGCACCGAGGTCAAATGTGACGGCACCGAGTACAACATCGTGAGAGTTGGCGACATTCTCGCCACCGTTGAGTAATTTGTGAGGTAAACGAAAATGGCAAAAGAAATTCTTTATGGAATCGAAGCAAGAAACGCACTTCTGCGCGGTGTTGACAAGCTCGCCGACACCGTAAAGATCACCCTCGGTCCGAAGGGCCGCAATGTGGTGCTTGACAAGAAATATGGCACGCCCCTGATTACCAACGACGGCGTAACCATCGCAAAGGAGGTCGAGCTTGACGATCCTGCCGAGAATATGGGCGCACAGCTCGTGCGTGAGGTCGCAACCAAGACCAACGACGCGGCAGGCGACGGTACGACGACGGCAACCCTTCTGGCACAGGCACTGATCCGTGAGGGGATGAAGAACGTCACCGCAGGCGCAAACCCGATGGTTCTGCGTAAGGGTATCTCGAAGGCAGTGGACGCGGCAGTTGCCGCACTCGTCGCGAACTCGAAGACCGTTAACGGCACGAAGGATATCGCCCGTGTCGGCGCGATTTCCGCCGGCGACGATGAGATTGGAAACCTCATTGCAGACGCAATGGAAAAGGTCACCGCTGACGGCGTCATCACGGTTGAGGAATCCAAGAGCGCCGAGACCTACAGCGAGGTCGTTGAGGGTATGCAGTTCGACCGCGGCTATCTCTCTCCCTACATGGCAACCGATACCGATAAGATGGAGGCTGTCATCGACGACGCCTACATTCTCATCACCGATAAGAAGATCTCGAACATTCAGGAGATACTGCCCGTGCTTGAGCAGATCGTTCAGGCAGGCAAGAAGCTTCTGATCGTTGCAGAGGATGTTGAGGGTGAAGCGCTCACCACGCTCGTTCTCAACAAGCTGCGCGGCACCTTCGTCTGCGTTGCCGTTAAGGCACCGGGCTTCGGCGACCGCCGCAAGGAAATGCTCCGCGACATCGCCATTCTGACGGGCGGTACCGTGATCACCGAGGAGCTGGGTCTTGAGCTGAAGGACACCACCGTTGCACAGCTCGGTCGCGCACGTCAGGTCAAGGTCAATAAGGAAAACACCATCATCGTCGACGGTGCGGGCGATCCTGAGGAGATCAAGAACCGCGTATCGCAGATCCGTGCCGCAATCGAGAACACCACCTCCGACTTCGACCGTGAGAAGCTGCAGGAGCGTCTTGCAAAGCTCGCGGGAGGCGTTGCCGTGATCAAGGTCGGTGCCGCAACCGAGACCGAAATGAAGGAAAAGAAGCTCCGCATTGAGGACGCACTCAACGCGACCCGCGCGGCAGTTGAGGAGGGCATCGTCGCAGGCGGCGGTACCGCGTTCATCAACGTTATTTCGGCAGTCGAGGCAATTCTCCCGACGGTTGACGGAGACGAGAAGACGGGCGTATTGCTCGTGATCAAGGCACTCGAAGCGCCGATGCGCCAGATCGCTGACAACGCAGGCTTTGACGGTGCCGTCATCATTGATAAGATCAAGAGCTCGGGCAAGGTCGGCTACGGCTTTGACGCTTACCGTGAGGAGTATGTCGATATGATCGAAAACGGCATCGTTGACCCGACGAAGGTCACGCGCAGTGCGATCCAGAACGCCGCAAGCGTTGCCGCAACCGTCCTCACCACCGAGTCGGTCGTTTACGAAAAGAAGGAAGAAAATCCTGCCCCTGCGGCACAGATGCCTGCAGGCGGTATGGGCGGTATGTATTAAGCCGATCCTCCCGATCAAATTAAAAGAGTCGCAAATTCTTGCGGCTCTTTTTTTGCGTTTGTTGACATTCTCACACCGTTCTGTTATAATAAATTTATAATAAATTTGAAAAAAGGAGCAAGGATATGCGGATCTGTATCCTCTCAGACGACCCACTTCTCGGACGGCTGCTCGAGCTGGAATGTCAGGCGCTTCCCGTCACGGTCTGCCGTGGCGGCAGCTCGGAAATTCCCGCCGCCGACCTCTATCTTTGCGACCTTGACTCGGTCACGCCGCCCGAAGGCGACGTCATCACCTTCGGTCAGGACGGCGACTATCCGCGCGACTATTCAGCAGGGGCACTCTACACGGCACTTTGCGCGCGCATCACGCATAGCGCAGATCTGCCGATGCGCCTATTTCCCACGCGGCGCAGCGTTCTGCTTGACGGGCGGGAGATCGCCCTTTCACGACGTGAATTCGCCCTGCTTTCAGCCCTGCTTGAAGCGGACGGCGCATATCTTTCGCGTGCCGAGTTGATTGGACTTGTCTGGGATGGCGCGGCAGACGAAAAAACCGTCAATGTCTATATCCACTATCTGCGCGAAAAGCTTGAAAAGGACGGACGGCGCAGAATTCAGAGCGACCGCACGCGCGGCTACGCACTTTTGAAGGGAGGGGTCGTATGTTAAGACTGATCTGTGGCGACTTTGGCACGGGAAAGACAACAAAGCTTTACAATATGATCCGTGCGCAGGTAGAAAAGCAGAAGCCTGCCTACCTCCTCGTCCCCGAGCAGATGACGGTAAAGGAGGAGGAGGCCGCACTGTCGATCCTTCCCCCCGCGGCACCGCTGTATTTTGAGGTCACGAACTTTTCTCGCCTTGCCAACACGGTCTTCCGCGTGCACGGCGGACTCTCCTATCGCTATGCTACGGCGGGCACCCGCGCGCTTTTGATGTGGCGCACGCTCAGCGAGCTTTCGCCCTATCTTAAAAACGGCAAGGATTCTCCCGAGCTTGGCGAGGTGCGCCGTATGCTTTCGGCAATCTCCGAGCTGCGCGCCGCCGCCGTGACGGCAGAGGATCTTCAATCTGCCGCGCGCCGTACCGAGGCAGGGAAGCTCCACGACACGCTCGCGGATCTTTCGCTGATCTTCCCCTATTATCACGAGCTACTGAACGGCGCGTACGACGATATGCTCTCCGACCTCGACCGACTCGCCGCGCTTTTGCCGCAAAGCGACCTCTTTCGGGATGCCGAGATCTATATCGACAGCTTCACGAGCTTCACTGAGCAGCAGTACCGCGTCACCGGGGAGCTGCTCGCAAAATGCGATTTGACAGTCTCCATCGGCATCGCGCAGGGCTACGCGGCACACCTGTCGTATGAGGAGGTCGCGGAATTCCGCCGCCGCCTGATCGGCATTGCCGAGCGGGCCGGCGTTCCCTATACCGAGCAGTGGCTGACCGAAAACCATCGCTTTGACGCGCCGACGCGCCGTGCCGTCGCGGAGCAGCTCTTCGCGATCGACGTCCGCCGTGCAAAAATGCCCCCGCCGCCCGACGGCAGCGTTTCCGTCATAGAGGGGCGCGACCCCTTCGAGGCGGCGGAATACGTCGCCGCCGATATCCTGCGGCGAGTACGTGCGGGCGCGCGCTTTTGCGATTTCGCCATCCTCGCCGCCGATGCGACGGTTTACCAGGGGATCCTTGACGCGGCGCTTGAAAAATCGGGAATTCCCGTGTTTATGTCAAATAAGGTTGACGTTTTGAGCTTCGAGATCGTCAAGCTCATCTTTTCCGCCTACGCAATCTTACAAAACGATTGGCGTCAAAACGATATCCTCTCCTATCTCAAATGCCACTTCTCGGGGCTTTCACGCGCCGACATCGACCGCTTTGAGACCTACGTCACCCGCTGGCAGATCCGCGGCAAGCGTTATACCGACCCGCGTGATTTTGAAATGCACCCGGGCGGCTACAGCGACCGCGCGATGCGCCCACACGAGCAGGAACATCTTGCGACCGTCAATACGGTCAAGCGCAGGCTCGTCGAGCAGATGAAGGGTCTTGAGCCGAGCGCGGGCAAAAGCGTTACGGTCCGCACCCACGCGGAAACGCTGATCCGCTTCCTCGAGGGGCTCGATGCCGAGCGGCTCCTTCTTGCTGATGCAAAGACGGCAAGGGCTGAGGGGCGCGCGGGCGACGCCGCCTGTCTAGAGCGGCTGTACGGCATCCTCTCTGATTCCTTAACGCGTCTGGTCGAGGCACTCGGCGACCTCGCGATGCCCTCGCAGAATTTTCTCGATCTTTTGCGCCTGCTCTTTTCCGAGGTCAATATCGGGCGCATTCCCTCCTCGGTTGACGAGGTCACGGTCGGCTCGGCATCGGAATTGCGTGCCGACGGCGTGCGCCATATCTACCTGTTCGGTGTCAACGAGGGTGAATTTCCCGCCACCGTCACCGCGGGCGGCCTTTTCAGCGAGGAGGAGCGCGCGATTCTGGAGGGGCTGGGCCTTCCGTTTCACCCCGACCTTTACCGCCGCGCCTCGCGCGAGCTTTACGTGTTTGCCCGCGCCTTCTCTGCGGCAAGCGAGGGCGTAACCTGCGTCTACACGCTCGCGGGTGCGTCGCTCGATGCGGGGATGCCCGCACGCGTGATCTCCCGCATTCTTGAGATTGGCGGCATCAAGCCGACGGTCTGTGCTAACTTAAGCTTACAAGAAAGGGTGCAAAGCCCCGCCGCGGCGCTGGAGGCGATCCCGACGGCAGCACCCGATCAGCGCGTGTCGATCTGTCGCGCTCTTTACGAGCTGCCCGACTTCCGTGCGCGGGCAGAGGCGGCAAGCACGCCGCTGATCCGCCCCACCGAGCGCATCTCAAGGGGAGCAATGCGGGAGTATCACCGCGGACGGCTGAACCTCACGCAGTCGCGCATCGAAAGCTACGTGCGCTGTCCCTTCGCCTACTTCTGTCAATATGTCCTGCGACTCGACGAGGATCGCCGCGCGCGCTTTGATTACGTAAACGTCGGCAACTTCGTGCACGCCGTGCTTGAAAATCTCTTCCGCTCGCTTGCGGACGAGGGGAAACGGCTGTCGGATCTGCCACTTTCCGATTGCATCGCGCGTCTTGACGGCATCGTTTCGGCGTACGTCTCCTCGATCGCGCACGGTGTCGATTTCACGCCGCGTCTGCTGCGCCTGATCGAACGGCTGAAGTGCTCGACCGCGGCGGTCGTGACCTCGCTTTACGAGGAGCTCTCGCAATCCGAATTTATCCCCGCCTTCTTCGAGCTGCCGATCGGCGAGGGGAAAAACTCGCCCGCCCCGCTTGATCTGATGCTTGAGGACGGCACCCGCATCTGCCTGTACGGAACGGTCGACCGCGTGGACGTTTACCGTAAGGAGGACTGTGTCTATTTGCGCGTCATTGACTATAAAACGGGTGCAAAGAGCTTCTCCCGCGCCGACATCCCGAAGGGTGAGGGACTGCAAATGCCCCTCTACCTCTTCTCGCTGACCGAAAGCGATGCCTTCGCAAAGACCGTCGGCGCGCCCGAGGGCGGCGAGGTGTTGCCCGCGGGTGTACTCTATCTTTCAACGCGTGCGAGCGAAAAGCACGCCGGAACGCCGAGCAAGCAGGATGTTGAAGAGCGCCTGCGCGACGGCATTGACCGCAGCGGACTTTTGCTTGAGGATGAGGAGATCCTGCGCGCGATGGATCGCGAGCTGTCTGGGAAATTCATCCCCGTCAAGCTGAAAAAGGACGGCGGATACCACTCGGATTCTACGAAGAGCCTGATCTCCGCCGATGAAATGGGCACCCTGCTGTCCGAGATCAAGGGCGTGATCCTCGGGATCGCCGACGGAATTGCCGACGGCGTTGCCGATGCCGTCCCCGCGAAAAAGGGCAAGACGGCTGCCTGTCAGAACTGTAAAATGAAGGCGGTTTGCCGTAACGTTCGCACTTGACAAGCGGGACAAACTGTGATATAATAAGATGATTGATTATTTGCAAGAAAAGGAGACCCCTATGTTTTTCGATTCCCTTAAGAGCTTTGACCCCGAGGTTTACGCGCCCGTTGAGCGTGAGCTTTTGCGTCAGCAGCACAACATCGAGCTGATCGCATCCGAAAATATCGTATCCGAGGCTGTCCTGCTCGCCGCAGGCACCGTCCTCACCAATAAATATGCAGAGGGCTATCCCGGCAAGCGCTACTACGGCGGCTGCGTCCACGTAGACGAGGTTGAGGAGATCGGCCGTGCACGCGCGTGCAAGCTCTTTGGTGCGGAGCACGCAAACCTTCAGCCCCACAGCGGCGCGAACGCAAACCTTGCGGTTTTCTTCGCACTGCTTCAGCCGGGTGACACGGTTCTTTCGATGAGCCTTGCACACGGCGGCCACCTCTCGCACGGCTCGCCCGTCAACATCTCGGGCAAATACTTCAACATCGTTCCCTACGGCGTATCGGACGAAAACGGTACCATCGACTACGATGAGGTCCGCCGTCTTGCACTCGAATGCAGGCCGAAGCTGATCCTCGCGGGTGCATCCGCATATCCCCGCACGATCGACTTCGCACGCTTCCGTGCGATCGCCGATGAGGTCGGCGCGTACCTGATGGTCGATATGGCACACATCGCAGGTCTCGTTGCCGCAGGCGTGCATCCCTCTCCCGTTCCGCACGCGCACGTCGTCACCACTACCACGCACAAAACGCTCCGCGGCCCGCGCGGCGGCCTGATCCTCTGTAAGGAGGAGTTTGCAAAGCAGATCGACAAGGCGGTCTTCCCCGGCACGCAGGGCGGACCCTTGATGCACATCGTTACGGCAAAGGCTGTCGCACTGGGCGAGGCACTTACCGACGAGTTCCGCGCATACCAGACGCAGGTCGCGAAGAATGCGAAGGCACTCTCCGAGGCACTGCTTGCTGAGGGCATCTCGCTCGTTTCGGGCGGCACCGACAACCACCTGATGCTGCTTGATCTGCGCGACACGGGCATCACGGGTAAGGAGCTGGAGCACAGACTCGACGAGGTACACATCACCGTCAACAAGAACGCGATCCCGAACGACCCCCAGAGCCCGTTCGTCACCAGCGGCGTGCGCATTGGTACGCCTGCGGTCACCTCACGCGGCTTCAAGGAGCCCGAGATGAAGAAGATCGCACATTGGATCCGTCTCGTCATCGACGATTTCGAGGCGAACAGGGAAGCCGTCTCGAAGGACGTTATGGAGCTTTGCGCAAGCTTCCCGATCTACGCTGAATAATCCACCCGAGGGGGCTGCTTGAAAGCAGCCCCCTCGTCTTTCCGCCGCGGTAGAAAGGGACTTGCATTTTTCCGCAAAACGTGCTATAATAAGACAGCTCTTTTGGCACCGCTGTAAAGGCGAACGGCGGTAAAACATAATTGCGGGTGTTTTATGATTACGAAAAAGAAAAAGCTTTTGATCGGATGCGGTCTTTTGGCTCTCTTTGCTCTGCTCGCTCTCTTTCTGCTGTCGGGGGAGAATCTTGAGCTTTTGAAAAGCATCCTCTCCAAAAAATATACGGGTGAGCAGCTGCAGGAAAAGCTCGGCGAGCTTGGCATCAGGGGGTATATCACCGTCGCGATCCTGGCAATGCTGCAGATCGTTTTCCCCTTTCTGCCGGCAGAGCCCGTGCAGGTCGTCGCAGGTCTTGCCTTCGGCTTCCCGATCGGTCTTTTGTGCTGTATGATCGGCGTTCTCTTCGGCAATCTCTTTATCCTTACGATGTATAAGATATACGGCGACGGCGTGCGCCACTATTTCGTCAAAAACGTGCGTCTGGACTTTGACAAGCTGTCGGAAAGCGCGAGGATCACGCTGATTATCTTCATTCTCTATTTCCTGCCCGCCATCCCCTACGGTATGATCTGCTTTCTGGCGGCGAGCGTCGGGATGAAGCTGCCGCGCTATCTTACCGTTACGCTGATCGGCGCGCTCCCGTCGGTCTGCATCGGCGTTGGGCTCGGTCACGTCGCGATCGCGAAGAGCCTTGTCTTCTCGTTGATCGTCTTCGCGGTCTTGCTCATCTTGCTTCTGATCCTCACGCTCAAAAGAAACGCGATCTTTGCAAAGCTCAATACTTATCTTGACGAGCGGAAGGCTCCCGACACCGCAGTGAAGAAATGCTCGCCCTTCATCATCGACACCGCCTTCGTGATCTCGAAGATCGTTCTCTTCTTCAAGCGCGTGCGGGTAAAATATACGAACAAGGTCGGCGGCGAGATCGAAAATCCCGCGATCGTTCTGTGTAACCACGGCTCTTTCCTTGACTTCGTCTTTGCGGGCACGCTGATCCGCAGAAAACGGCCGAACTTCGTCGTGGCGCGCCTTTACTTCTATAAGGATCTGTACGCGCGGATCATGCGCCGTAGCGGTTGCTTCCCAAAAAGCATGCTGACCGTCGACCTTGAAAGCGCGAAAAACTGTCTGCGCGTTCTGAAAAACGGCGACGTTCTCGCAATGATGCCGGAGGCACGCCTCTCGACCGTCGGTAAATTCGAGGATATTCAGGAGGGCACCTATTCCTTCTTGAAAAAATCGGGCGTACCGATCTATTCGATCGTAATGCACGGCGACTATTTCGCCTCACCCAAATGGGGCGACGGCTTCCGCCGCGGCTCGTATATCGAGGCGGAGCTTGATATCCTCTTTACCCCCGAGCAGCTCGCAGAATTGTCGGTCGAAGAGATTAAGGCGGCAGTTGAGTCGCGTCTGTACTACGACGAATTTGAGTGGATCAAGACGCATCCCGAGCAAAGATATTGTTCCAAAACGCTGGCAGAGGGGCTTGAAAACATCCTCACCATCTGCCCGCAGTGCGGGGAAAAGCACTCGATGACGACCGAAGCACGAAAGCTGGCTTGCGCGGCGTGCGGATGTAGCTTCACGCTCACCGACCGCTATTCCTTTGAGGAGAATCCCTATTTTGAAAGCTTTGCCGCTTGGTATGCTTGGCAGACCGAGCAGATTGCCGACGAGATCGAAAGGGATCCCGCCTACGCCCTTGTAAGTAAGGTCGAGCTGAAAATGGCATCGACCGACGGAAAAACGCTTCTTCGCAGCGCAGGGCAGGGTGTCTGCACCCTCACGCGTGCGGGGCTGACCTACGAGGGGACGAAGGATGGGGAAGCGGTCACGCTCCAATTCCCCATTCAGAAGATCTATCGACTGCTCTTTGGCGCGGGTGAGGACTTTGAGGTCTACCAAGGCAAGGATATCTATTATTTCGTGCCCGAGGAAAGGCGCGCTTGCGTAGACTACTATATCGCATCCGAAATCTTGTATGAGGCGTCGGTCCGTGCGCCGTCGGAGGTGTAAGATGAAGACGAAGGAAACAAGGGAAAAAGCATTTTCAACCATAGGATTCAGGTCCTTTTTGACCGTCGTTTGCGTGCTGGCGATTGCGATCGCCGCGGTCAGCGTGCTGTCCTTCTTTATTCCGCAGGGTAGCTTTGACCGTGACGGGGACGGCGCGATCATCGTCGGCTCCTATCATACCGACGGACAGGCAAGGGGCATCGCCCTTTGGCGCGTTCTGACCGCCCCTGCCCGCGTACTGGTCCCCTCGCAATCCGAGGATGCGATCACCATCATTATGATCAGCCTGTTTTTGCTCATTATGAGCGGGATCTTTAACGTCCTCGACAAAACGGGCGGCATCAAGATCTTCATCGGCCGCATTATGCATAAGCTGCGCGACAGGGGCGGCCCCGTCGTCTGCGTGACCGTGCTGATCTTTATGCTCTTCGGCAGCTTCTTCGGCATGTTTGAGGAGCTCGTAACGCTTTCGCCCATCGTCGTGATATTCATGCTCTCGATGAACTTCGACACCATGACAGGCCTCGGCGTTTGCCTTCTGGCATCCTGCTTCGGCTTCTCGGCGGCAATCACCAACCCCTTTTCCGTCGGGCAGATCGTCTCGCTTGTCAAGGACGGGAGCGTTTCATCGGGCGTTTGGCTGCGTATCTTGTTCTTCGTGATCATCTACGGAACGCTTTGCGCCTTTCTGATGCTCCATCTGCGGCGGATCGAAAAGAATCCCGCACGCTCCCTGAGCTATGAAAGCGATCTTCAGAAAAGAGCAGAGCTCGAAAGCGAAACCTACATTCCCACAAAGCGCGTCAATCGCATTTTCAAGGTCTATTCGACCTTCTTCGCCATTCAGATCGCCGTTTTGATCCTGATCGCGTCAATCCGCGCGATCTCGGGCTACGCGATCCCGATTTTAGCATTCAGCTTCCTTGCCGTCGGCATCGTCTGTGGCCTTTTAGTCGCCGACGAGAAGAAAAGCGTATTCAGACACATCGGCAAGGGCGCGCTTTCGATGCTCCCCGCCGTCCTTCTGATCGCGCTTGCCTCCTCGGTCAAGCTCGTCATGGACGAAAGCGGCATCCTCGACACCGTTATGAACAAGGCGATCCTTCTGCTCGACGGTCGGAACAAATTCCTCGCCGTCCTTTTGATCTACGCCTTCATCCTGATCCTGCAATTCTTCATCGGATCGGCATCCGCAAAGATCTTCCTCATCATGCCGATCCTTCTGCCCGTCGCCACCGCCCTCGGCCTCTCCCCTGCGCTCATCATCCTCGTCTACTGCATCGCCGACGGCTTCACCGACGTGATCCTGCCCACCAACCCCGTTTTGCTCATCGGCCTCTCGATGGCAAACGTCTCCTACGGCAAATGGCTCAAATGGACATGGAAGCTCCAGCTCCTCCTCCTTTTACTCACCGTCGGCGTCCTTTTCTTCGCCGTCGCGATCAACTATTAACGAACAACAGCCAAAGAAAAAACACACGAGGTTTTACTTCGTGTGTTTTTTGCGCAGGCAGAGGGACGCTTACTTTGGCAAGGATTATCGCCTTGCCGCTTACAAGCGAGCTTGACGCGCTCTGCGGCTCAAATGCGAACCCCATTCTGCGAGCACAAGACTCGCAGAGGGGTGTTCTCATCCTCTCTCCCTGCAAAAACAAACGCCACCCACAAGGGGTGACGTTTGTTTTTTTGGCGCAGGCAGAGGGATTCGAACCCCCGTGGCTTTTGGCCTAACGGTTTTCAAGACCGCCTCGTTGTGACCGCTTCGATATGCCTGCGTATTAAACTGTTTTGAAAGAGAGTGTTGCGGAATCTACTGTGAAGACGAGGCGTCGTGCCCTGTCAAGTCGCATAGTCGTCTGCCGTCGCCAACGCAAGAGTTGGCTTGGCATACTCCTTGCTTGGTTGACTTCGTTCGTGAAAAACAGTTATCAACTGTTTTTCACTCCTCACCCGTTGTGACCGCTTCGATATGCCTGCGAACAGAAGAAAAAGAAAAAGGATGAATAAACCGATCGGGTTGCGCGTAGAATGTAACCGTGGCGCGGATATTATGATAACACATTTGAAGCAAAAAGTCAATAGATAGAAAAAATTTGCGTGAAAGACTTGACAAATGTCAGGAAGAATGCTATAATGATTTAGCGTTCCGAAAAGAGCCTATTTTTGCCGATGTGGCGGAATCGGCAGACGCCTCGGACTTAAAATCCGATGGGATGAAAATCCCGTACCGGTTCAAGTCCGGTCATCGGCACCATTTATATCGCGGAGTAGAGCAGCCTGGTAGCTCGTCGGGCTCATAACCCGAAGGTCGTGTGGTTCAAATCCCGCCTCCGCAACCAAAAACGAAAGCAGTCCATTGGACTGCTTTTTCGTTTTTGGAACGATGTGTTCCGCTGGCGCGGAACGTGATGCGCACTTCGTGCGTGATGACGGCTTCGCCTTGTGATGTGCGCTTCGCGCGTGGAAAGGAACACATCACATCACTTTGCGCCATCGGCGCAATACATCACTGTGCGTAGCACTACATCACTTGCCCGCAAGGGCAAACATCACTCTTTGCAAACTATCATATTTATGCTATAATATAAGCAGAAAGTGGGGTGCTACTATGGCTGAATCAAAGTTGCGTGAATTATCAATGGATTTTTCCGTTGACATTATCAACCTTGTCAAATATCTGAAATCAAATCACGAGACGATTATTGCAAACCAAATCGGCAGAAGCGGTACGAGTATTGGCGCAAATATCCATGAAGCACAGTACGCACAAGGTAAAAAGGATTTTATATCCAAGCTTGAAATTGCACTCAAAGAAGCAAGCGAAACAGGTTATTGGCTTGAGCTTTTACATAGAACGAACTACATTGACGGTCAGCAATATAAAATCTTGTCAGATAAATGCGCCTCAATTCGTGTTATGCTAATCGCTTCTTGTAAAACCGCAAAATCTTCGCAAGAAAACAAATAAAAATATTCCAAATCCTCTGGACTTTCCGCATTCCTTCGGTATAATGTGTATTACCACCCGAGAGGAGCGCGAAAATGATAGACCTGAAGCCATATTATCAAGTAAAGTTAACCTTGCTTAGATGTAAAACTTACTTTCTCTACAATCCCCCGAAAACCGAGGACGAAAAATACGTCTACGAGA
>JAFTLE010000075.1 GCA_017452895.1 Clostridia bacterium | reverse complement strand
TGGGCTCACCGTCAAGCTTATCAAGTGAAAAAAGCTTGCAATTCGTGTCCCAAAGCCAAGCAAAGCCCCAATAGACCTTTATGTTGCAGGAATGCGCGTATTCCACTATTTCTTTGGCATTCACCGGCACGAAATCGTTCCATATAACAACACCGTTCATCTTCAGCTTCATCATATTGCGAAGATATCCGCGATAATCGTAACTAACGTGCCCCCAAGTCCAAAGTCCGCGCTCGGAAACCGAGGGGGCAGACGTATGCTCAAAATCGGGGATCTCTTCTTTATCCCAGAAATTGACCCAATAGCGATCGTTATGAGGGTGATTGAATTTCACAATGTATTTATTATAAAAATCAAGAACACCGTAAAGCACGCCCGCATCGTCAAAGCCCTCAATGATCACCGTGCCGTCCTTTACGGATATGGCATAGGATTCTCTGACCTTAAGATCTGCTTTTGAGTTGATCCTAATATAGGAATTGTTCCGCTTTGTGCCTATATAAACACATCTGAAGTTATCGGTGAGAGCACTGTCCTCATATTCTATGCAAGCAGGATATTCGGAGGTGCAGTCAAGCAATATCTCCGTTAGCTCCTCAATAGCCCTCTTTTGAAGCTCGCTCTCCCTTTGTCCGTAAATAATGGCTGTTTTTTTCATATCCGCCTCCTTGACAAACAAAATGTTTATTATTATAATTATATAGAACTTGTTTTCCGATTTATATATTAGTTTTGCCTAAAATTATAACTGTATTGACTTTTGGTGGTAAAAATGTTTAACGATGAATTCAAAGTGCGCTACAAAACGATCCCTTTCGCGATATACAGAGCCGCCGTCGAAAGCGATGCAAAAAGCGTTATATCACACTGCCACGGCGAGATAGAGCTGATCTCGATAACCGAGGGAATGATAGATTTTTATATTGATTCGGAGCGCCACACCGCAGAAAAAGGCGATATTCTTATCATTCCCCCCTTCTCTGTTCACCGCGCTCAATCGAGAGAGCACATACCCATATCATATAATTGCATCTGTTTTGATCTTTCTCTCTTGTGGGATTCCGTCATGAAAGATGGACTTTTGAACCACACACTTTGCGTAAAAAACGTTGTCAGCAAGGATCAGCCTTTCGCGAAAGAGCTTCAAGAGCTTATAGAAAGGGGTTGCCGCGCCTCTGAAAGCGCGCACGAGGGCTGGGAGCTTGAGGCGATCGGCGCTATGTCAACGCTTTTTGGTATTCTAAAAAAGAACGGTTGCTTTTTTGAACACAATGAAAACACGGGCAACTCGGATTTTTTGCAAAAGGCACTCGGCTATATATCCGAAAATTACAGCACCCCGATCACATCCTCATCTGCCGCCGCAAGCCTTTACATGAGTACGGGATATTTTTGCAGGACCTTCAAAAAAAGCTTCGGTTGTTGCTTTTCCGATTACGTACTCGCTTACCGTCTTGAAAAAGCGAAAATATTTTTGATCGGCACAAACGACAAGATCACGGAAATATCATCGAAAACGGGATTTAACAGCTCAGCATATTTTGCAAAAGCGTTCAGGGAGCATTTCGGAAGGCCTCCGCGTGCATACAGAAAAGAAGCGGTGAAAAAATGACTTGCTTTTGCGCGATCTGCTAAATATCAACCTTTTATTTTGATAAAATCGGTAAAAAAATTGAATAAACACTTGCAAAATCGAAAAAAATATGGTAAAATGGGTAAGTTAAAAGCTGTGACGGAGATGGCATATCCGAAAAGGTGCATCACAGAGAGGCCGAATGCTGAGAACGGCCATGCACGCGGGGCGCCCTTCACTCCCGAGCTTGCGCGGTGATAAGCTGCGCACGGTTGGCACCGTTATCGGCCAGCAAAGTGTCGGCTTTGTCCGGAATACAGGTGGTACCGCGAGATTTTTATCCCGTCCTGCTTTTTGCGGGGCGGTTTTTATTTTTTCGAAAATCATTATAGAACAGGAACATACAAACTGAAAGAAATGCTTGAAAAGATCAGGGCTTCGGCTCTGGAATGTCTGCAAAATGACGATGCCGATCTTGAGGCGATAAGAATTCGCTTCCTCGGCAAAAAGGGTGAGCTCACCGCCGTTCTCCGCGGAATGGGCGCCCTCTCGGCAGAGGAAAGACCGATAGTCGGTCAGCTCGCTAACGAGATCCGCGCCGATATCGAGCGCGCGATCAGCGAAAAGAGCGCCGTTGCCGCCGAAAAGAAGTTGCAGGAAAAGCTTAAGGCCGAAAAGATCGACGTGACTATGCGCGCCGATTCCGAGGTTGGTCACATCCACCCGCTGACCCTCGTTCAGCGCGAGCTTGAGGATATTTTCGTTGGAATGGGCTTCTCCATCGTTGAAGGACCCGAGGTTGAGCTTGACTACTATAACTTCCAGGCACTCAACATCCCCGAAAATCACCCCGCACGCGACACGCAGGACACCTTCTACATCACCGAAAACATCCTGCTCCGCTCGCAGACCTCTCCCGTTCAGGCAAGAACTATGGAGGTTCAAAAGCCCCCGATCAGAATAATCTCCCCCGGCCGCGTTTACCGCTCCGACGCCGTTGACGCGACCCACTCACCCCTCTTCCATCAGCTTGAGGGACTCGTTATCGACAAGGGAATCACCATGGGCGACCTCAAGGGTACCCTCGAGATGTTCGCAAAGCGCATGTTCGGTGAACAGACCGAGATCCGCTTCCGTCCGCACCACTTCCCCTTCACCGAACCCTCCGCGGAAGTTGACGTTTCCTGCTTCGTCTGCGGCGGTAAGGGCTGCCGTCTCTGCAAGGGCGAAGGCTGGATCTAAGTTCTCGGTGCCGGCTTGGTTCACCCGAACGTTCTCCGCAACTGCGGCATCGATCCCGAGGTTTACTCCGGATTTGCGTTCGGTCTCGGTATCGAAAGAATCGCGATGCTCAAGTACCACATCGACGACATGCGTCTGCTCTACGAAAACGACGTGAGATTCCTCGGTCAGTTCTAATCAGAAACTCTATTTTCATCCGAATGTGAGGTCAGCCTATGTTTGTTATCGGCATCGCCGGCGGAACCTGCAGCGGCAAGAGCACCCTTTCCGAAAAACTCGCGGAGAGATACGGGGACGCCTGCCGGGTTATCCACATGGATGCGTATTTCCGCCGTCCGTTCATCTCGACCATCGCTCCCATCACCGGCCGTGAATATGTGGAGCACAACCATCCCGACGCCCTGCTGCTTGACGACATGAAGCGTGATTTCGAGGCGGCACTCTCCTCGGATGAGCACGATATTGTCATTATCGAGGGACTCTTCGCCCTGTATCTGGACTGGATCCGGAACCGCTGTGATCTGAAAATCTTCGTGGATCTGGACAGCGACGAGAGACTGGTGCGCAGAATCCGCAGATTCCAGGAGCGCGGTCAGACTTTTGATGAGATCACCGACAGATATATCGACACCGTACGCTTCCGCCACAACGAGCTGATTGAGCCGACACGCTGGCATGCGGATCTTGTCATCAACGGAAACGCGGGTGAGAAGAGCGTGAACGTGATCGCGGCTTACACGGACAGAATCACAGGAAGATAAATTCCAGATAAAGAGAATTACAGAAAGGTATCATTGATATGCAGCTTTCCATGAAATGGCTGGCGGATTACACGGACGTCAGCGATATTACCATAAAAGATTATTGCGACAGAATGACCATGACCGGCTCCAAGGTTGAAGGCTACGAAGTCCTCGGCGCGGATATCACCGGTGTTGTCTGCGGCAAAATCCTCGAAATCACCCGTCATCCGAACGCTGAACGCCTCGTTGTCTGCAAGGTTGACATCGGTGCGGATGCTCCCATTCAGGTTATCACCGCGGCTACCAACGTATTCGAAGGTGCAGTAGTTCCCGTTGCCACCGACGGCGCTCACCTTCCCGGAGACGTGAAGATCAAGAAGGGCAAGCTCCGCGGCGAAGTTTCCGAGGGTATGTTCTGCTCCATCGCCGAGCTCGGTCTGACGCTTCACGACATGCCCGGCGCCATCGAAGACGGTATTCTCATCCTCAACCATGTGGGTCTCGACGACATCCCGCTCGGCTCCGATATGGTGAAGGCACTCGGACTTGACGACACCGTTGTCGAATTCGAAATCACCTCCAACCGTCCCGACGGCCTCTCCGTCATCGGTCTCGCACGTGAATCCGCCGTTTCCTTCGACAAGGCACTCACCCTGAAGACTCCCGTTGTTCCCGCATCCGCTGACGACGGCGACGATATCTCCAACTACCTCTCCGTTGCCATCAAAAACGAAGAAAAGTGCTACCGCTACTCCGCACGCGTGGTCAAGAACGTCAAGATCGCTCCTTCCCCGCTGTGGCTGAGAATGCGTCTGCGCGCGTCCGGCGTCCGTCCGATCAACAACATCGTTGACATCACCAACTATGTCATGCTCGAATACGGTCAGCCCATGCATGCTTTCGACTACAAGTGCCTCGACGGTTCCGAAATCAACGTACGCAGCGCAGAAGACGGCGAAAAGTTCATCTCCCTCG
>JAFTLE010000074.1 GCA_017452895.1 Clostridia bacterium | reverse complement strand
TTCTACACCGCTTTTTCAAGCAGCTGATAGAACCGATGACGATTATCCTGATCGTTGCCGCCATTATTTCCGGAATTCTTGCAATTCGGGAAAGTGAATTTCCGTCCGACGTGATCATTATTATGGCGGTCGTTGTAATCAACGCCGTTCTCGGCGTCGTACAGGAGAGCAAGGCGGAAAAAGCAATCGCCGCCCTTCAGAAGATCGCAGGTGCGACCACGAAGGTCATTCGCAACGGCGCACAGATCACCGTACCGTGTGAGGATCTGGTCGTGGGCGACATTATCGTTTTGGAGGCGGGCGACGCAGTTCCCGCTGACGCGCGTATTATTGAATGCGCTTCTATGAAGGTCGAGGAGGCAGCGCTGACGGGCGAATCCGTCCCTGTCAATAAGACCGCGGAGACCCTGGAAGCAGACGCAGGCAAGGACATCCCGCTGGGCGACCGCAAGAATATGGTCTTTATGGGCAGTACCGTCGTGTACGGCCGTGGCCGTGCCGTTGTCGTGGCGACGGGTATGGACGCTGAGATGGGCAAGATTGCCGACGCGCTTACGATGGCTGAGGAGGGAAAAACGCCTCTGCAGCGCAAGCTCGGACAGCTCAGCAAGGTGCTTACCTTCCTCGTTATCGGCATCTGCGTTGTGATCTTCGGCATCAATATGATCCGCGCCCTCGTTGACCCTGCCGCCTCCATTAACACGGTTTTCCTGCTTGACACCTTTATGATCGCCGTTTCGCTGGCGGTTGCCGCAATCCCCGAAGGGCTTGCGACCGTAGTAACCATTGTTCTTTCGATCGGTGTTACCAATATGTCGAAGCGCAACGCGATCATCCGTAAGATGACCGCCGTTGAAACGCTCGGCTGTACGCAGATCATATGCTCGGATAAGACCGGAACGCTGACGCAGAACAAAATGACGGTCGTTGAGCATTATGCGAAGGACGAAAACCTGCTGGCGACCGCAATGTCTCTCTGCTCCGACGCACAGATCGACGGCGACACGAAGCAAGCGATCGGCGAGCCGACTGAATGCGCGCTTGTCAACTACGCCTTCGCTCTGGGGCTTGACAAACGCGATCAGTCCCGTGAATACGTACGTATCGGCGAGGTCCCCTTCGATTCGGGCCGTAAGATGATGACGACCGTCCATCAAACCGAGGACGGCCGTATCCTGCAATTCACCAAGGGTGCGCCCGACGAAATCTTAAAGCGTTGCACGTCGATCCTTGTGGACGGTAGCATTCTGCCGCTTGACGATGCAAAGCGCCAAGAGATACTTGATGCCAACAAGAACATGGCGGACCGTGCTCTGCGCGTGCTTGCCGCATCGCAAAGGCCGCTTGAGGATGCCCTCTCGGAATACACGGTAGAGCTTGAAAACGAGCTTTGCTTCGTCGGACTTGTGGGTATGATCGACCCTGTGCGTCCCGAGGTTAAGCCCGCAATTGACGAGTGCCGCAGTGCAGGCATCCGTCCGATTATGATTACGGGAGACCACAAGGACACCGCAGTCGCGATCGCTATTCAGCTCGGTATCATTCAAAATGCTGACGAAGCGATCACGGGCGCTGAGCTTGACGAAATCTCTGACGAGGAATTTGAAAGCTCCGTCGAGAAATATTCGGTCTATGCAAGAGTTCAGCCCGAGCATAAAACGCGCATCGTCAACGCATGGCGTAAAAAAGGAATGATCACGGCAATGACGGGCGACGGCGTGAACGATGCCCCCGCAATCAAAAACGCAGATATCGGTGTCGGTATGGGTATCACGGGCACCGACGTTACCAAAAATGTCGCCGATATGATTCTGACCGACGACAATTTCGCGACCATCGTCGCGGCGGCAGGGGAAGGTCGCCGTATCTACGATAACATCCGCAAATCCATTCAGTTTTTGCTTGCATCCAACCTGTCTGAGGTGCTGTCGATCTTTATTGCAACATTGCTCGGCTTCACGATCTTCCAGCCCGTGCATCTTTTGTGGATCAACCTGATCACCGACTGCTTCCCTGCATTGGCACTCGGTATGGAAAAGGCAGAAAAGGACGTTATGAAACGCCCCCCGAGGGATTCGAAGGAAGGCATTTTTGCAGGCGGTCTCGGCTTCGCGGTCATTTACCAGGGACTGCTCGTATCTCTTATCACGCTTGCATCCTATCTAATCGGACGCTACGTGCTTGCCGACGACTTCGCAAGCCTTGGCAGCTCGATGGCATTTTTGACGCTCTCGATGGCTGAGATATTCCATTCCTTCAATATGCGTTCCCTGCACGGCTCGATCTTCGCTATGAAGAAGCAGAATCTCTGGCTTTGGGGCGCAGGTCTTCTCTCTTTCCTGATGACGACCCTAGTCGTTGAGATCACTCCTTTGGCAAACATCTTTTCTCTCACACACCTCGGCTTCAAGGAATACGGCATTGCATTCGCGCTCGCCGTTTCGATCATCCCGATCGTTGAGTTTACCAAACTAATCTACCGTCTCATTCATAAAGCGAATAACGCATAGCAAAAAGGCACAGGATTTTCCTGTGCCTTTTTTACAAAAGATGCGAATAGCCGTCTTTCCGCAAGCCCTCCGTCAGCTTTCCAATCTGCTGTGCCTGCTTTTTCGTCGTTACCAGCACGGCGTCGGGCGTATCGATCACGATGAGTCCCTCAACCCCGAAGGCAACGAGCGTTCTTTTTTGCGTCAGAAGAATGTTATTGCAACTCGAATAGACAGCGCAATCCCCGATCCTTACATTTCCCGCGCTATCAGCCGTATGAAACACACCGAGCATATCGAGGCTTCCGACGTCGTTCCAAGAAAAATCGGCAGGAAGCATCTGAATGCGGTCGCTCTTTTCAAGCACCGCGTAATCGATCGAGGTAGCGGGAAGTGCGCTGTAAAGCGTAAAAAGCTCCCCTTCCGATGCGTCCTTCATCCCCATAAGTCCCGCGTAAAGGCTCGGCAGATACCGCTCGATCTCCGATAGCAGGACAGACGCCCGTGCGATCAGGATGCCGCTGTTCCAGAAATAGCGTCCTTTCCTCAGATAATCCTCTGCCGTCTTTTCCGTCGGCTTTTCGCGAAAGGAGCGCACGCGAAATGCCGCGCCTTCGCGCTCCCCTGCTTCGATATATCCATATCCCGTTGCAGGAAAGCTCGGCGGGATCCCGATCACCGTCAAACGTTCCCCACAGTCGGCGATTGCCCGCCGTAGCGTTCTTTGAAAGCCATCGGTCGGATGAATATAGGCATCTGACGGCAAAAGCAGTAAAATAGAGTCCCCCGCCTCGACGAATCGGCGCATCGCAAAATATCCGATTGCCGCCGCTGTTCCGCGCGCCGACGGCTCTGCTATGATTTGCGGCTTTTTAAGAATCCCCGAAAGTGCTTTTTGCGTTTGTGTCTCGAGCCCTCGCGCGGTCAAAACATACAAATTCTCTTTTGAAACGACACCGAAAAGGCGTGCCACGGTTTCCCGCAGCAAAAGATCGTTGCCCGATAAATTCAAAAATTGCTTGGGTCTGTCTTTTCTCGACAAGGGCCAGAAGCGTGTGCCGCCGCCACCTGCAAGAATGCCACCGAATACGTCCATCTCGTCCTCCTCTTTGGATTTTGAGTTAGTTTGTATCGGTGGCATTCAATTTATCCGTTCGTTTCCATTCTGGAAAAATATCCGATGTACGGAACGGCGGGCGCATCGGGATAATAGTGCTGATACAGATCCACGAAATAATCGTCAGTCATGCTTGCGATAAAGTCGATGGCGATCTGTCGGGGGTCGCTTTCCTCATACGGCATCGCCACAGGATAGGTGCTTGCGGCAACCAGCTCTACGTGATGTCGGTAAACGGGCGAATCCTTCCGTTTTTCACGCAGATCCTCAAGAATACGAGCATAAAGCCTTTCGAACATCGGATAGACCCAGGTCTTCATCTTCTGATCGATCTCCTCGTGGCGGTATATGTATTCGTAATTCAGACGTTTCGCTTCTGCCAACGCCTCAAAATGCTCACGGCTGAGTGCGATATACGGCCGCCCGTAGCTGTTTTCAATGATGCTGACGGTCAGATTGTTGATCATCTCAGCATTGATACTGCCGATTGCCCCCGCCCCGTACACCTCGTCACTTTCAAGCAAATGCGCACGGCGCGCGTCCTGCCGATCCTTTCCAAGATAGGCGATCAAGTCGGAGATCCGCACCACGCATCCTTCAAGCGTTGAAGGGAGAATGCGACGGTTTTCTTCCACATCCTTCAGGCAACGGTCAACTGCGGCATCCAGCGCCTCAAAGCTATGCATCGCTTGCGGCTCGTAGATCGGAAGCTCGGTCTCACCGTTATGCGCAAGAATTCCATTGAGGGTCTGCAACGTGAGGTTGTGTGAAAAAATACGATCCAGCACACGCACACTGTGTACGTTGTGGCAAAAGCAAATACCAAGCTCACCCTCCGAGATCTCAGAGAGATATTTCTCCCCCGCATGACCGAAGGGTGTATGACCGATATCGTGTCCCAGCGCGATCGCCTCGATCAAGTCGAGGTTGAGGTGCAACACGCCGCCGATCGTACGCGCGATCCTTGATACCAGCTGAACGTGCAGAGCGCGGCGCGTGATATCATCGTGACGGTAGAAGGAAAAGACCTGTGTTTTATCAGAGTAACGGTTGTAAAAGGGGCTGTGAAGGATCTTATCCACGTCGCGCACGAAGGTAGGACGCCAGATCGAAGCGCGGTCGCGCGAAGGATCGCGGCGGATCGCATCCTCATCACGAAACGCAAGCGCCTGATAGGAATGCGTGCGATTCTCCTCTTCCATACGCCGAACCAATTCAATTGACAGTTTATCGTATTTCATTCGTCATCCTTTGAAAAAGGCGCCGCATACTACCGTTTGGTAGCCGAGCGACGCCGATTTTATGAAGCTTACGCCTTACCGATCGAGCCGAAGAGCTCCATCTTCTCCTTGACGGTAGCCTTGATCGCTTCCACACCGGGAGCGAGCAGCTTTCTCGGGTCAAAGCCCTTGCCCTCAAGGTCCTTGCCTGCCTCAACATACTTGCGGGTTGCTGCGGCAAACGCAAGCTGGCACTCGGTATTCACGTTGATCTTAGCAACGCCGAGCGAGATCGCCTTCTGGATCATTTCAGCGGGGATACCCGTACCGCCGTGCAGAACGAGGGGCATCACACCGGTCTTCTGCTGGATCTTATCAAGCGTGTCAAAGGAAAGACCTGCCCAGTTTGCGGGATACTTACCGTGGATGTTTCCGATACCCGCCGCGAGCATCGTAACACCGAGATCGGCGATCATCTTGCACTCGTCGGGATCTGCGCATTCGCCCATTCCGACAACGCCGTCCTCTTCACCGCCGATAGAGCCAACCTCTGCCTCAAGAGAAAGTCCCTTCTCTGCGCAAACGTTAACAAGCTCCTTGGTCTTCTCTACGTTCTCTTCGATCGGGTAGTGCGAGCCGTCAAACATAACGGACGAGAAGCCTGCCTCGATACACTTGTAGCAAGCCTCGTAGGAGCCGTGGTCAAGATGCAGAGCAACGGGAACTGTGATCTTCAGCTCGTCAATCATCGCGGAAACCATATTTGCAACCGTCTTGAAGCCGCACATATACTTACCTGCGCCCTCAGACACACCAAGGATAACGGGAGAATTCAGCTCCTGTGCCGTTTGCAGAATCGCTTTCGTCCATTCCAGATTGTTGATGTTGAACTGACCGACAGCATACTTGCCGGCCTTTGCTTTTTCAAGCATTTCCTTAGCAGATACTAACATTTTGTTCTCCTTAAAATTTATTTGAAATTGAATTACGCTATTATTATACAACGAATTTTCCAAAAAGAAAAGCCCTTTTGCAATTTTTATTTCAAAAACCCGTTGACGATCGCTTCCTCAGCCTCTTTTTCGGTAAGCCCCAGGGTCATCAGCTTGATCAACTGTTCACCTGCGATCTTTCCGATCGCCGCCTCGTGGATCAGCGAGGCGTCTACGTGGTTGGCAAGGATCTCGGGAATCGCGATCACGGATGCGTTATCCATAATAATCGCATCGCATTCGGTATGACCGCTGCAACGGTTGTTGCCGCGAATGTTTGACAAAAATTTCTGCCGCGAATGATCGCGTGCAACCGATCTTGAAACGACGTGGGTGCCCGAATTTTCACCGTCAAGGTCGATTTCAAACTCGGTTTCGGCAAACTGCTCGCCGTGTGTCATAAGCTTTTCGTGCACGATGAGCGTCGCATCCTTTTTAAGGCGTGCGGTCGTCTTTCTGCAGGTGGAATCTACCCCCTTGATCTGTGCGGTCTGCATCTCCATATAACCGCCCTCGTCAATCTCAACGACGGTTTCGGGATTCATAATGTTTTTACCGTTGCCGTCTCCCTCGCCGTAATGCTTTTCGATATACTTTACGCGAGCGTTTTTACCGACGAAAAAGCTGTGAATGCCGCTATGCTCCGCATCCCCGTCACCGCCGTTGTGGATACCGCATCCCGCAACGATGGTCACGTCAGCCCCCTCACCAATGTGAAAGTCGTTATATACCAGCTCTTTTAGCCCCGTTTGGGAGAGAAGAACGGGAATGTGTACGCTTTCGTTTTTTGTGCCGGGCTTGATGATAATATCAATTCCCGGCTTGTCTTCCTTTTTGACGATCTCAATATTCTCGGAGGATCGCTTGCCGTAAAGCACGCCGTCAATGCGTAAGGAATACGCCCCCTCGGGAACCTCGTGCAGATCCGCGACCTGCTCAAGAAGTGAGAGTTGTATTTTATCCATTCAGCTCACTCTCCCTTCGTGAAGCGGCAGCCTGCGTTAACGTTCAAAAGCCCCGGCAGAACCTTTTCCTTTGCGCCGTAGGTATCGACGCGACCGTCCACAAGCACGATCACCTTATCCGCAATATCAAGAATGCGCTCCTGATGCGAAATGATCAGGATCGTACCGTGCGTTCTCTCATGCATTTTCTCAAACACACGGATAAGATTGTTGAAGCTCCAGAGGTCGATGCCCGCTTCGGGCTCATCGAAGATCGAAAGCTTGGTTCCGCGCGCGTTGATCATTGCGATCTCGATACGCTTGAGCTCTCCACCCGAGAGCGATGCGTTGATCTCACGGTTGATATAATCCTTCGCACAGAGTCCGACCTCGGAAAGATAGGTGCAGGCGGTCGAGATCGAAAGCTTTTCACCCGCCGCCATGGAGATCATATCCTTTACAGTCAATCCCTTAAAGCGGACCGGCTGCTGAAAAGCAAAGCTGACCCCCATATTCGCACGCTCGGTAATCGAAAGATTGGTGATATCCTCGCCATCAAGCAGGATCTGCCCCGACGTGGGAACGAAAATACCGGCAATCACCTTCGCAAGCGTGGATTTTCCGCTTCCGTTCGGTCCTGTAATGGCAACGAAGCGGTCGTCTATTTTCAAATTGATATCCTTCAGGATCTCGGTGTTCTCGACCCGATAGGATACGTTTCTTAATTCCAGCATTGTTTTTTATCCTTAGTTTGTTGTTGCTCTTTTTACCGTTAAAATTATAACATATTTTTTAATAAATTGCAACAGATTTCCGTCTTTTCTTATCAAAACCACTGTGAAAAATCATAGGCGGAAAAGGCACCTTCTTCGGGAAAATGTACAAATTCCATCTTTTCTCCCGTTTTCGGATGTAAAAACGCCAGACGGAAGGCGTAAAGTGCGGGAAACGCTTCCTTTTTCCGCGCCCCGTAACGCGCGTCTCCGAGGAGAGGACATCCGCGTGAGGCAAGCTGAATACGGATCTGATGGGTGCGTCCCGTTTCAAGGAGGATATGCAGAAGCGAGCAGCCGTCGCCATCGGCAAGAGTACGGTAGGTCAAGGTCGCCTCCTTCACCCCCTTGCGCATACGGTCAACGACGAAGGTCTTGTTACCGCTGCGCGAGTGAAACAGAAGATCGGTAAGCCTTCCCTCCCGTTCGGGAAGTGCCCCCTCGCATACTGCCAGATATTCTTTGTAAAAATGCTTTTTTTCTTGCATCTGCGCGCTCAGAAGCGCGGCGGTTTTCTTATCCTTTGCGTAGACAACGACACCACCCGTTCCCTTATCAAGTCGGTGAACGGTGTACAGCGGTACGCCGCCCCCCGCAAGCAGGGTCGGCATCCCGGGAGCGTCGGCAGAATCCTCCGACAGGATCCTCGGCGGCTTCACGGCGACGGCAAGACAGGCATCCTCATAAAGAATTTGAATATCCACAAAGCACCTCTTGAATCTTTTTTCAAAAACATTATAAATGCATCGATTCAAATTGTCAAGTTTATTTCTCCTACCACGGAATAGCGAAAGAAAGCCACGTTGCATATGATGAAAGGGAAACGATATGAAAGAAGGTAATATCTATGCCGATTCAGGAAAAGGCCCAAGTTCCCGAGCGTGCTTTTTTCGCCGCCGCAAACGGCTATGACGGCTTTCGAAGTGAGTACGCTGAGCTCTTCCCCTCGCGTGCATTCGATGCCGTTTTTACACTGAAGGGTGGACCCGGAACTGGCAAAAGCAGCTTGATGCGTGCTTGTGCCAAGATTCTCCTTCCGCTTGGGTTTGAAGCGGAATACTTTTACTGCTCCTCCGATCCCGCGTCTTTAGATGCCGTCATACTGACGAAGGGGCGACGCCGCGCGGTTATTCTCGACGGCACGGCACCGCATACGCGTTGTGCGGACGTTCCCGGGATCATCGACGAGATCGTGAATCTCGGAGACTATTGGGACGCCGATGCGCTGAAAGCGGATAAAACGGAGATCCTTCGTCATATGGAGGAAAAGTCACATGCTTTTTCGCTGGGATATGCATATCTCGGACTTGCGGGCTCGGCGGATACGGCGCTCATGGGCGAAATGGAATACGGATTGAATCACACGAAGTTGCGCGGTGCTGTTGAAAGGTTCGCACGACGCTTCGGAATGGGGAGATCGCGTCGGGAATCCCACCGCATCATCACGTCGGTCGGTATGCGCGGGATTGTTCAGCTAAAGACCCCTTCGCTTTATGCTGACGATATTTCAGTCGTCAATAATCCGTTTGGCGTGGCCCGACATTTTTACAGGCTGTTGTTAAGCGAGCTTTCGCAGCGAAAAATACCGTATATCGAGCTGGTCTCTCCTTTCTCCCCCAACATCTCTGAGGGGGTGATCCTGCCTGAGCACAGATATGCCATTATAAACGGCAACGAAGCGGTCGGAGACGGGAAATACATCAATATGAACCGCTTCCTTTGTAAGGATGTCCTGCGTTTTCAAAGAAGAAATCTGCGCCGTCTTGCAAAAATGCAAAAGGAAGCTACCGACGCCGCCCTTGACGCCTTTGCCACGGCGGGCGAGCATCACTTTGTGCTTGAGTCCTTTTATACTCCCGCAATGGATTTTGGGAAAAAGGAGATCAGAACCGCCGAAATCTGCGAAAAAATTGCGGATATCTGTACTTTGAGTTGACAACGGCGGGAAATTGTGCTATAATTCTATATTGTATTTTACTGCGGTTTGCTAAAAAAGAGCAACCCTGCGGTTGCTCTTTTTGAATTACATAGCGGAAACGATCTCTGCCGTATCCTTTGCGATCATCAGCTCCTCGTTGGTCGGGATCAGATAGACCTTGACAGGTGCATCCTTTTTCGACAAAAGCGTCGTACCGATTGGGCGCGGAACGTTTGCATTGACCTCCTCATCCAGCTCAACGCCGAGGAACTCAAGTCCCTTACAAGCGAGCGAGCGGATCTGGTGCGTATTCTCACCGATGCCGGCGGTAAATACGATTCCGTCGAGTCCGCCCATTGCGGCGGCATACGAACCAATGTACTTTTTGATCTGATAACCGAGGATTTTGAACGCCAGCGCGGCGCGGTGATTTCCCGCTTCCATCGCGGCGGTGATATCACGGCAATCGGAAGAAACCCCCGAAACACCAAGGAAGCCGCACTTCTTATTCAAAAATTCGTTCATCTGTGCGGGTGTCATATTTTCCTTCTCCATCAGGAAGGATACGATCGCGGGATCGATGGTGCCGCAACGCGTTCCCATCTCAACACCGTCAAGCGGTGTAAAGCCCATCGTGGTATCGATGACCTTACCGCCCTTCACTGCGGAAATGGAAGATCCGTTTCCAAGATGGCAGGTAACGATCTTCGTATCCTCTGCGGGCTTGTCAAGCAGCTTCAGCATCTCACCCGTAACATAGCGATGCGACGTACCGTGGAAGCCGTAACGGCGGATGTGATACTTTTCATAGTATTCGTACGCGATCGGATAGAAATATGCCTCCTCAGGCATTGTTTGATGGAACGCGGTATCAAAGACGAGAACCTGGGGTGTGTTCGGCATAGCGTCGGTACAGCCTTTGATGCCCATCAAGCTCGGACCCGTGTGCAGGGGTGCGAGATCGCGGCAAAGCTGCAGCTTTTCGACGACGTCATCATTGACGAGCACAGAGCCCGAAAAATAGGGACCGCCGTGGACCACGCGATGACCGACAGCACCGATCTCACTCATATCCGAAATACATCCAAGCTTCTTATCCGTCAACGTTTGAACGAGGATCTTCGTTGCATCGGAATGATTTTTCATTTCCAGATCCGCAACATAATCCTCTTTACCGGGAACCTTGTGAATGATGCGTCCACCGATTCCGATGCGCTCACATAGTCCCTTTGCCTTTACCTGTCCGGATGCAGTATCAAACAGCTGATATTTGAGAGAGCTGCTACCCGCGTTTACAACCAAAACGTTCATTCAAAAATCCTCCATATATAGATAAATGTCTAACCTTCTTTATTATAAACCTTTTCTTTGCCAATTACAAGAATCTTTTTCGTAATTTTGAAATTTTTCCCGTAAAATGGAGCGCAAGATGAAAAATGTCGCAATCGTAAGCGAATATAACCCCTTTCATCGCGGACACGCCTACCAGATCAAGCGCATCCGTGAGGAATTCGGTGCCGACACACGCATCATTGCAATCATGGGGGGGCACATTACGCAACGCGGTGAGCCTGCAATTGCGGACAAGTATTTGCGCGCCCGTGTGGCGGTGGATGCAGGCGTCTCTCTCGTCCTTGAGCTTCCCTTTCCGTTTTGCGCCGCATCTGCCGATGTATTTGCTCGGGCAGCGGTATCGGTCGCAGACAGCCTTTCAGGGATTGATATTCTTTCCTTCGGCAGTGAATCTGGTGACGTTCTGCCGCTTTTGAAGGTGGTACACCGTATGGAATCAACGGAATTCAAGGATGCATTTGCATCCGTATCCGTAAAGGAAAGCTATGCGCGTGCGCTTGAGCAGACCTACTCCGCGCTATACGGCAATGATGACGCAAGCATTTTGCGTTCCCCCAACAATATTTTAGCGATTGCTTATCTGCGTGCCCTTCACCAACTTAACAGTCGGATCATGCCACACACCGTCAAGAGAGAAGGAGATTATGCGGATCTTTCCGTCTCGGCGGAGTATCCGAGTGCCGCGGCGATCCGCAACGCACTTCGGGTCGGCGATTTTGACAGCATTCGTTCGGCACTGCCGACAGAAACGCACGCCATATGGGAGGATGCGTTTCAGCGTCAGCTTTTCCCCACGGACCCCTCACGTCTTTCAAATGCTTTTTTGGCATTTTTAAGAATATATAAACCAAACGGTCTCTCCATTGCGGAGAGCTCCGGCGGCCTTACAGAGCGGCTTTGCGGCCTTTCTATGAGTGTCGGAACCATGGCGCAGCTGTATGAGGCTGCCGCCACAAAGCGCTATACCAACGCCAGGATCAGGCGTGCCGTATGGAATCTTTTCCTTGAAGTTACCTCCTTTGAGGAAAGTCAGCTTCCCTACTACACCCAGCTTTTGGCGATGGATTCCGACGGACGGAGTTTTCTATCGGAAATACGCAAGCAAAAAAGGATCGAGATCCTGACGAAGCCTGCCGATTACACCTCGCTTCCCGACAAAGCGAGGGCGCAGGCGAAAAAAAGCGTTCGTGCCGATTCGATCTTTTCTCTTGCAATTCCGTCGTGTCCGCCCGCGGATGCCTTTTTACGATGTACCCCCTACTACAAAAATGGCGAATTTGCTCGACAACTTCATCCCGACGCATAACGGAATTCGACGCATTCAGCACGGATCCTGCGGTATGATGAAATTGCGCGGCAAAACCAATTCGCAAAAAAATCGGAAAGGAGTCGTATGATGATCAAAGCAAACAACATTGAAGGAAAATACCTGGAATATAAGGGACTGCCGCTGGTTCGTCAGGACAACGAGCTTTATTATGGCGACATGGCGCAGAATTACTATCTGTTTCTGATGATCATGAACTATAAGGAAGAGCCGAAGCTAAAGGTTCAGATCCCCGATATGGTGATGATCCAGATCGTTAACAAGGAATCAGGGCTTCCCGAAAAGCAAGGAAGCGCGAAAGGTCTGTACGCCGCGTTTGATCTCGGAACCGCTTGGCTCGAACGTTATAACAGAGCTTAACGGTCGCCGAATTTCATTTGCAGGGGCATATTTGCCCCGGGAGGTATGCAAGAATGAAAAAAACGCGAACCAAACATAAAGCATGCAGTCGTGTGCGTACGGTTTGTATTACCCTGCTTACCGTCGCCACGGCTGTCGGTTTATTTGGATGCAGTCCAAGGTCCATGATCCCCGGCGGCTATGCCGGAATCAACGTTTCCTCAAGGGATGAAACCGTTGTCCCTTCCTCAACGAAGCCGAAGGAGCCGAGCGCATCGTCCTCCTCTTCGCTTCCCGAAGAACCGCCGCAGGTCCCGACCTATCTTGATTTTCTGACAGGTCTTCAAACGACGGACAGTTCCTTTGAAAACGCACGCCCGATCTCGATCGTCATCGACAACAAGGACAGTGCGTTGATCCAATGCGGAATCTCCGCTTCTCCACTTTGGGTGGAGGCACCGATTGAAAGCGGCGCTACACGCATTATGCTTTTTTATTCCAATGCGAAAAGCATTCCGACCGTTGCCTCTGTTGCGTCCACGCGCTCCTATTTGGTGAAGCTTTCAAACGCCTTCGGCGCCGTTTCAGCGTATGCGGGCACAACGGACCGCATCGGAGAGGCATCGGTCTCCTTCAGCGGTTTTGACACGCTCGATTACATTTTACAGAATCTATCGTCGGTCTTTTTCCGTGATACCGCGATCGCCTCGCCGTACAGTCTTCTCACAGATGGGGTGCGTATCACCAACGGTATTCTGAACTGTCGTTATTCCGCCACACGAAAAAGCGAGCAAGTGCTTCCTTGGTTATTTTCTGCAGAGGATCAATTGATCCCCTCTGCCGGGGAACGCGCCAATACTGTTGATCTTTGTTTTTCGGTGCATCAGTCGGTCTCCTTCCGCTACGATTCGGAAATCGGAGCGTACAAGCGTATGCAAAACGGAATACCGCATACCGAAACACAGAGCGACGCGCAGATCTCCTTCCGCAATCTGCTTCTTCTCACCTGCGACTCACTCGTTCACGAGCAGGAAAACGGAACGAGGCTTGATTTCGATCTGGAAAGCGGCGGCAACGGATACGCCGTTTTCGACGGTGTGGCAACAAAGATCGTGTGGAGACTTGATGAGAGCGGACTTTTGAAGATCAGCGATCAAAACGGAAAATTGCTGACGCTTCCCGCAGGAAAAACCTACGTCGGACTTTTGAAGTCGTCCGCTTTGAACGCAATCATGCTATCCGAATAAAAAAATGCCTTGCACAGTAGTGCAAGGCATTTTTTAAAAAACGATATCCTCCCCGACGGATCGCGTCAAAAAGTCATCGCTCCAACACGGACGGTTGATTGCAATCCACAGCTTCATATATGCCGCTACGGGGGCGATTGAGGGTATAACCTTGATCCCAAGCTTTGCATAGACGTCCATACTTTCATATTGAAGGCCGCTGCAAACACCCGAAACGAAGATTGGGCAACCGCGCGAGCGCGCAACAGCGAGAAAATCGAGAAATTCACCGCTCGCCGTCGGCAACGTCCCCGAATGATATGCTTGCAATAAGACCGCGTCACATCCGTCAAGAGAACGCGGGTAAGCAACACCGACTCTCGGCGTAATGTGAAAAACGCGCCGCGAAAGATCCGTAACAGCCCCCGTCGCCGCACCGTCTGGAAGCGCGCGGTAGTCTTCGCTCCTTAGAGTCCGTTTGCCGTCGTAGACCGCA
>JAFTLE010000073.1 GCA_017452895.1 Clostridia bacterium | reverse complement strand
GCGAGCAGTTTACCTCGATGACGGGTGAGCTTCCCGATGCCGTTGTCGCCTGCGTTGGCGGCGGCTCGAACGCAATGGGCATCTTCTCTGGCTTCCTCAACGACCCCGTTGAGCTTTACGGTGTTGAGCCGCTTGGTAAGGGTCCGACCCTCGGCGACCACGCCGCAAGCCTGAAGTACGGGACCGAGGGCATTATGCACGGCTTCAACAGCATTATGCTGAAGGACGAAAACGGAGAGCCTGCCCCCGTCTACTCGGTCGCAAGCGGACTTGACTATCCCTCCTCGGGCCCCGAGCACGCATTCCTGCAGTCGATCGGTCGCGTCAAGTATGACGTCATCGACGATGAAGAAACGATCGACGCCTTCTTCACGCTCTCGAAGCTGGAGGGCATCATTCCCGCCATCGAAAGCGCACACGCCGTTGCCTACGGTATGAAGCTTGCGAAGGAAATGGGCAAGGGCTCGATCCTCATCAACCTCTCAGGACGCGGTGATAAGGATATGGACTACGTCATCGAAAAGTACGGCATCCGCTGAAAAAGACAGAAAAAAGAAAAGCGCCAATCGGCGCTTTTCTTTTTATTCGTATAGGCTGTAAATAAATTCAACCGTCCTTTTCATCGCTATATCAATATCGTGCGGCGTTGCCTCGTATCCGTAGAGGATAAAAGCGTGTGCGCCACCCGCGACCGTAGAAAGCGCAGCGTCGTTACCTGCCGCCGTCAGCTTTCCCAAAAGCAACTGCGAATCGGTATACGGCACGACCGTATCGGCATCCCCGTGCATTAGGAGAATTTTCGTGTCGGTTACGGCACTCTCCGCCAGGTGCATCGGTGAGAGCGTCGCTTGCTCGCCGCTCGTGATGTAGGAGGTGAAGCGGTGCGAGAAATCGCTCACGGGATTGCAGGCGATCACCCCGTCAGGGTGAAGTGACGCATCCTCGGTAAGTGCCAGACAAAGTGCCAGATGACCGCCTGCGGAGTCGCCGATGACGATCAACCGCTCGATTCCAAGCTCGGTATACAGCTCGGTCTTGACGTAGCGCACGGCATCTGCCACGTCCTCGAAAATATCCGACAGCGAAACGCCGCCGCCAAATCCGCGATAGGTCACCTCAAGCCCCCAGAAGCCGAGCAGGGAATAGTAGCGTGCCTGATGGCGCATCCAGTTGCCGTCCCACTCGCCGTCCTTCGTAAGATTGCTGCTCCAGCCGCCACCGTGAATACACAGAACCGCCGTATCCGCATTCGCGTTATCAACGCTCGGCGCATAAAGGTTCAACGGCAGGGAATAGCCGTCCTTTTCGGCATAAACGTCCTGGCGCATCGGCTTCATCGCCTCGTTTGCAAGATAGTCGTAGCTGACGAGCGTCGCCGTTGGTAGATCGGGATCGGGCGGCAAAGAAGGGGGAGACGAAGACGGTGGGGATGACGAGGGCGTGCCCGTGTCGGCACCGCAGGCGGAAAACGAGAGCAAAACGAAAACTAAAAACAGTACGAACGATCTTTTCATAGTTGTTTCTCCTTTTTGATTGCGCCACAGCGCATAGCGTTCAGAATTGCGAGCATTGCCACACCCACGTCGGCAAAGACCGCGATCCACATCAGATAGGGGGAAAAATTAAAGGGGAAGAGCGCGGCGGCAGAGAGCACCGAAAGTAAAAGCACAATTAGCTTTGCCGACAGCGCAAATACGATATTCTGGCGTGCAATGCGTACCGTACGCCGTGCAAGGCGCACGGCAAGCGGAAGGCGTGAAAGCTCGTCGGTCGTGATGACCGCATCCGCCGACTCGATCGCCGCGTCACTGCCAAGTGCCCCCATCGCGACCCCCACGTCAGCGAGCGTCAGCGCAGGCGCATCGTTGATGCCGTCGCCGACGTAAAGCACGGAGCCCTGCTTTTTCAGCGCCTCGATCGCTCCGTATTTCTCGGCGGGGAGCAGACCGTAACGGCATTCGTCAATCGACAGCGCCTTTGCTACGGCAAGCGCACTGTCGCGTCGGTCGCCCGTCAGCATCACGCTTTTTTTGATGCCGAGTCCGCGTAGCGCGTCAAGCGCCGTGCGCGCCTCGGGCTTCAGCGTGTCGGTCATACGAATCGCACCAAGATAAACGCCGTCACGCGCCGCGTATAGCACCGTCCCTTCGCCCCGGATCGGTGTGGGGGCTACCCCCACCTCGCGCATCAGGGCAAGGTTGCCGACCGAAACCGTCGCGCCGTCAACCGTCGCGGAAACACCGCGCCCCGCATGCTCCTGAAAGCCCTCGGCACGCATAACGCTCGGCACCGCCGCGCAAAGTGCCGTCGCGATTGGGTGATCGGATCCGTGCTCCACCGCAGAAACCAACGACAAAAGTGCCGCATCCTCCATCCCGACGGAGAAGACCTCTGTCACGGAAAACACGCCCCGCGTCAGCGTTCCCGTCTTGTCAAACACCGCAATATCGGGATGCGCCAGCGCGTCAATGCAGTAGCCGCCCTTGTAAAGCACTCCGCGCGATGCCGCGGCACCGATCCCACCAAAGAAGGAAAGTGGCACCGAGATTACAAGCGCACAGGGGCAGGAGACCACGAGAAAGGTCAGCGCGTGGAAAAAGAAATCGCGGAACAAAAGCCGCCCGTCGTAAAGGAACAAGGCCGTCGGCGGTAAGATCGCAAACAAAAGCGCGGTGCACACCACGATCGGTGTGTAAACACGTGCGAATTTTGAAATGAAGCTCTCTTGTCTCGATTGGTTTTCGGATGCCTCCTCGACCAGACACAACACCCGCGCCGCGGCGGATTCCTCGCTTTTTGCAATCGCGCGTGCGTAAAGCAGACTGCTCTGATTCAAAAATCCGCTCTGCAAGAGCGTCCCCGCTGACGCATCCAGCGGCAGCGATTCACCCGTGATCGCGGCAGTATTGACGGCAGAGCAGCCCTCTGTCACAGTACAGTCGACCGCGACACGCTCCCCGGGTCGGATCACCAACAGATCTCCGATCTCCACATCCTCAGCATCGATCCTCTCCTCGCTTCCGTCGCGCAAGACCGTTGCCGTATCGGGGCAAATGTCAAGCAGGGCGCGGATCGCCGCGCGCGAACGCGCAACCGCCCGATGCTCGAAAAACTCGCCGACACGGAAAAAGAGCATCACGGCAATTCCCTCTGCACATTCCCCGACCGCAAATGCCCCGATCGAGGCGATCGTCATCAGAAAATTCTCGTCAAAAACCTCGCCGCGGCGGATATTCCTGAGAGAAGCGCGGTATACCGAAGCCCCCGCCACCAAAAGCGCGGGCAGATAGCAGAGGTAGAGAAGCGCGCCCGATGGATCGAAAAATACGTCGGCACCAACTGCCAGAAGCAGTAAAAGCACGCCGACGTAAACGGGGCGCAGCTCCTTTGATGAAAGAACGCCTCTCATTTTTTCGCGATGTTCACCTTCGGGCTAAATTCCTGCGCCGTTTTCGTGACCGTATCGGTCACCGTCGCCTCGTCAGCCTCACTCTCGACCGTCAAACGCTCGGTGATAAAATTGATCTTCACGCTGTCGATCCCATCCTTCTTCGCGATCATACCCTCCAGCTTTGCGGCACAGTTCGGGCAGTCAAGCCCCGTGATCTCATACTTGAATTTCATAACGTTTTCTCCTTAGCTATATTGAATGTTGATTATTCGCAGATATGCTCCATCGCACGCTCAAGGATCTGGCGCACGTGGTCGTCGGCAAGTCTGTAAAACACGTTCTTGCCAGATTTTCGGTAAGCCACGAGTGATGCCGCGCGTAGCTCACGCAACTGATGCGATACGGCGGATTTCGTCATTGAAAGCAGTGCCGCAAGATCGCACACGCATAGCTCGTGCTCCTCAAGCGCCCAAAGGATCCGCATACGCGTGCTGTCGCCCAGCACCTTGAAAAAATCGGCAACGTCATACACAAGATCCTCGCTCGGCATCTTTTCATGCACATAGCGGACCGCGTCACCGTGGATCAGCTCGCAGTCACAGATCGGAGTCTCTTTTCGCATTTACAACCTCCAAACGATTGAACAACTGTTCAACTGTTATCTCTATTATAAACCTGATTTATCTCTTTGTCAATAGAAAAAGAAAAAACGATCGAAACAAATCGGTCGTTTTTCATTATAAGGTCAAGGGCGTCGCATCGGACAAAAGGATACGGCTCTTTGCGGAAATATCTGCCGTCTCTACGGCGGGATTTTGCGCCGCCTTCAGAAATTTGCGATAGGTCTCGACACCGTGCAGATCGCTTCCAATCGCGCTGACGCACCCGCTTTTCAAAAAGTCATACGGGTTCTTGCGGCGGAAGAGGGATGCGAGTGCCGTTGCGTTGACCTGCATGGCTACGCCAAGCGAGGCGAGCTTTAAAACGTCGCTCGCGACGTATCGGTCAACGTGCGCCATCAGCGGAACAAGACCGCAGTCGCGGATCGCGCGCACCGATTCAAGATCGGCACTCGTCCACGCGCAAAACGGCATTTCAAGCAGAATACAGTTCGTTCCCTCAATACAGAGCCGCTCAATATCGGGCAGATTTTGCAGATTGGGGCAAACCAAGACCTCAGCACCCAGATAGAGAAGGGGAGATGCTTCGGAAAGATGGGGCTTCATTTTTTCGACCCCCTGTGCGCGGCGCTTCAAAAAGGAAGCTACGGAGTCACCGTGGGGGTAGAAATGCGGGGTGGCAACCACCCCGCTTATATTTGCGTCTTGAATCATTTTCCACTGTCTTTGGAAAACCTCAGAATTTTTACATCCGTGGTCAGCCCCCGGGACGATGTGGCAGTGGAAATCAATCGCGTCAACAGGCATCACTCTGCATCCGTTTCCTGTTCTTCGGTTTCCACGTCGGAATTTTTCGTGTTGTAACGGTTGTAGTAATTCTTATAGTAACGGCGCGAGTAGCCGTAGGACTTGTATCCGTAAAGTGCCCCGTCGCTCTTCTTCGGGTTCACACGGTTGAGTGCAAAGCCAATGACGCTGCCGCCAACCATGCGGATCGAATCAAGCGCACGCTTCACGGCACCGCTGTGGGTATGACCCGAATCGACGACGAAGAGATAACCCGAAATATCCTTTGCAAGGATCGTTGCGTCCGAGATCATATTGACGGGCGGCAGATCGATGAAAATGTAATCGAATTTCTCGCGCGCGATCTCAAACAGCTCCGCAATGCGCTTGTTACCAAGCAGCTCCGCGGGGTTCGGGGGCTTGTGCCCCGCAACCATCAGGGTAAGATTTTCATACTTCGAGGGAATGAAATTCGGTTCCGGCACGACCGATGCGAGATATTCGCTCAGACCGTTTTTGGAGCTCTCCTTGAAAAGCGGTGCGACCGTCGGGTTTCTCATATCACCGTCGATCAGTAAAACGCGCTTGCCCGCATGTGCAAAGGAGATCGCGATGTTCGAGCAGTTGATGGATTTTCCCTCGTGCGGCATCGCACTGGTGATCGCATAGATCGGCGTCCCCTCCTGGCCTGCAGAATACATAATGTTCGTGCGGAGCATACGGTACGCCTCTGCGATCGCAAAGGGAGCATCGGGAGTCAGCAGATAGGTCGATTTGTCAACGGGTACTGCATTCTTTTTCTTGAACAAACAGATGTTTTTGAGAAAAGGGATATTCATACTGCCACCTCCTTATTTCTGTTTTCCAAAGTTGAAATCGGGAATTGAAGCAAGCAGGGGAATGTTGGCAATGCGCTTCAGCTCCTCCTCATTGGTGACCCTAGTGTTGAACAGCTTGATCAAAAGAAGCACGCCGTAGCAAAGAACGAAGGAGGCAACCGCCGCAATTGCGGTATACTTTTTGAGAGGATAGGAAACGCCGTCGTTGGCACGCGGATCGCTGTTGGTGATCACGCTACCGTAATTTACGAATTTCTCAATCAGCACCTTCTCCAGCGCCTGCGTCAGGTAGAGCGCAAACTGTTTGTTCGTCGAGGAGACCGTGATCTTAAAGAAGTTGACCGCATCCTCGTTCTCGCTGATCGAGATCATACTGCGGATCGCCGAAGGAGTCAGCGTGATCACGCCGTTCTGATCGCGATAGCCAAACTCGCTCAGCACGTCGAGGAAGTATGCGGGGCGCGTTTTCTCAACGTTTTCATAGAGCGGCTTTAAGATCGGCAGGCCATCGGTGCTCGAAACGTTTCCCGTGTCCTCGTATCCGATCAGCTTACGCTCGGTATATGGATAGTCCTTCACGAAGGAAATGTTTTCACTATGCTCCTTTTCAAGAGCAAGATACTCTGCCTCGGAGATCTCCCAATGCGTCAGCGCAACCAGGACCTCCTTCAGATAGTTGTAGCTCTCGGTAACCGTCAGGATATGACCCGCCTTCAGCTTCTCGGCAAGCTCGAACTCCGAGTTCGTGTTGATAAACGCGTCGTCTCCGTTCGTATAGTTGTGCACCTCAAGCATAACCGATGCCGAATACATCGGATCAAGCGTCGCCGAAGCGTAGATCGCGCCAAAGGCACCGCCGACCACCGTCACGATCAGAAGCAGGATCCAGAAACGGCGAATGATCGAAAACAGGTCCTTAAAAGATAAGCTGTTTGCTTCCATGAAAAACATCCTCCAATACAGTGAAATACCCAAAAACGAATCGAAAATCCGTTTCAAAACATACAATATCACATTAAAGTATAGCAAACGAATTTCAAAAAGTCAAGTCTAAAGACAAAATTTATATAAAATTAAGCATATATTTGAAGAAAAACTTGCTTTTTTTGAAAAATATGGTATACTATATTGAATGGATGAATGCAAAAATACCGAAAGGAATGCAAAAGGAGGGATCTTTTTGGTTACCGTAACCGACGTATTACAGGATTCGATTGCCGCAAATGCGGGGATCCTTCGCGGCGACGTGCTGATCTCGATCAACGGCAATGAGATCTGCGACGTGCTCGACTATCGCTTTTATCTAACCGAAGCGAACGTAACGCTGACGCTCTCCCGCGGCGGTGCTGCATACTCCGTCACGCTCGAAAAGGATCCCTACGACGACGTGGGACTTTGCTTCGAAACCCCGTTGATGGATGAAAAGCACACCTGCCGCAACGGCTGCATCTTTTGCTTCATCGATCAATTGCCGAAGGGGCTGCGGGACACGCTCTATTTCAAGGACGACGACTCCCGACTCTCCTTTCTCCACGGCAACTACATCACCCTGACGAATCTTACCGATGCTGACGTTGACCGAATGGTGAAAATGCGTTTTTCACCCGTCAATATTTCGGTCCACACCACGAACCCCGAGCTGCGCGTGAGGATGATGAAAAACAAGCGCGCGGGCGCAGTGCTTTCCTACCTGCGCCGCCTTGCCGACGCGGGCATCACCCTGCGCTGTCAGATCGTGCTTTGCCGTGGCGTCAACGATGGGGACGAGCTTTCACGCACGCTTTCCGATCTTGCGGAATACTATCCCGCGCTTGACAGCGTGTCAATCGTGCCCGCAGGGCTGACCGCCCACCGCGACGGACTCTATCCGCTCTCCCCCTACTCACCCGCGGAGTGTGCGGCGATCGTCCGTCAGATTGAGTCCTTTGCAAACGCGCATTTTGAAAAAACAGGCTCCCGCCTCTTTTTCGCCGCGGATGAGCTGTATATCAAGGCAGGGCTTCCGCTCCCCGCGGAGGAGGCATACGAGGGCTATCCGCAGATTGAAAACGGTGTCGGTATGCTTCGCTCGATGAGTGAGGAATTTGATGCCGCGCTCAAAACGCGCCGTCGCCCCCTTTTTCGCCGCATCCGCCGCACCGTCTCGGTCGCGACGGGCGTTGCCGCCGCCCCCTATCTCTCACGGTATGCGAAGGCGGCAGAGGAGAAGTATAAGGGGTTGAAGGTCAACGTCTTCTGCATTGAAAACAACTTTTTCGGAAAAGAGATCACCGTCGCGGGGCTGCTGACGGGACAGGATATCGCAGAGCAGCTGAAGGGACAGCCGCTTGGCGATCTTCTTCTGATCCCGCGCACCGCGCTGAGGAGTGAGGGCGACCTCTTCCTCTGCGGAATGTCGAAGGACGAGCTGTCGCAAAGGCTCGGCGTTCGCGTTCTTCCCGTCGATTGCGACGGCGGAGAGCTTCTCGATTTGATTCTGAAGGGATAAAGGAGGAACAATATGTCAAAACCCATACTTGCGATCGTAGGGCGCCCGAACGTCGGAAAAAGCACCCTATTCAATAAGATCATCGGTCAGCGCCGCTCCATCGTCGAGGATACCCCTGGCGTCACCCGTGACCGCATCTATGCGGAGGGTGAGTGGTGCGGACGGAGCTTTATCCTGATCGACACGGGCGGTATCGAGCCTAAGACCGACGATATCATTCTGAAGCAGATGAAGCTGCAGGCAGAGATCGCCATCGAGACCGCCGACGTCATACTCTTTATGTGTGACGTAAAAGCAGGACTCGTCGCGGACGACCGCGACATTGCCGTGATGCTGAAGAAAAGCGGCAAGCCGATCATTCCTTGTATAAATAAGGTGGATAGAATCGGTGACCTTCCCCTTGAATACTATGAATTTTATGAGTTCGGCTTCGATACCGATCCCATCGCCCTCTCCTCCCTCCACGGAACGGGCAGCGGCGACATTCTTGAGGCGGCGCTTGCCTGCGTGCCCGAGGATGCGGATGAAAACGAGGATGAGGACGTGATCAGCGTCGCCGTCATCGGTAAGCCGAACGCGGGCAAATCCTCGATCATCAACCGCATTCTCGGTGAGGAGCGGCTGATCGTCTCAAATATCGCGGGCACCACGCGTGACGCCGTCGATACGCGCTTTACGAACGAATACGGCACCTACAACCTGATCGACACCGCGGGCATCCGCCGTAAGAGCAAGGTGGAGGACCGCATTGAAAAATTCAGCGTCCTTCGCGCCAATATGGCGGTTGAGCGCGCCGACGTCTGCCTTTTGATGATCGACGCCACGGAGGGCATCACCGAGCAGGACGAGAAGATTGCGGGCATCGCGCACGAGGCGGGCAAGGCAACGATTATCGTCGTCAATAAATGGGATCTCGTTGAAAAGGACAACGCTACGGTCAGCGAATTCACCAAAAAGATCCGCACAGCCCTCGCCTATATGCCCTACGCACCGATCCTTTTCGTCTCGGCAAAGACGGGACAGCGCGTCACCAACCTCTTTGAGCTGATCAACGAGGTCAACCGAAACGCAAGGATGCGCGTTTCCACGGGTGCTCTTAACGATCTGCTCAACGCGGCGACCACGAGGGTACAGCCCCCGTCGGATAAGGGACGCCGCCTGAAAATCTACTATATTACAGAGGCGAGCGTCGCACCGCCGACCTTCGTCGTGTTCTGTAACAGTGCAGAGCTCTTCCATTTTTCCTATCAGCGCTATCTTGAAAACTGCCTGCGTGAGACCTTCGGCTTCCGCGGCACGCCCATCAAGCTCGTCGTGCGCCAGAAGGGTGACGAGGGGGTATGACCGATGTTTGTTGATAATATCAAGATCTACGTCAAGGCAGGCGACGGCGGCAACGGTGCCGTTTCCTTCCATCGTGAGAAATACGTCGCCGCGGGCGGACCCGACGGCGGTGACGGCGGTCGCGGCGGTAATATCGTCTTCCGCGTCGATACGGGCTCAAACACTCTGCTCGCCTTCCGCTATAAGCGCAAATTCGTTGCGGCAAACGGCGGCGACGGTATGGCGGATAAGATGCACGGCAAAAACGGGGAGGACGTCGTCATCCTCGTCCCCCCGGGCACGCTCTTAAAGGATCCTGCCGACGGCAGAGTGATTTTCGATATGTCGCGCGACCGCGAGTTCGTTGCCTGTCGCGGCGGCAAGGGCGGCTGGGGCAACCGCCATTTTGCAACCCCCACGCGCCAGATCCCGCGCTTTGCGAAGGGGGGCAGAAAAGGGGAAGAGAAGGAGATCCTTCTGGAGCTGAAGATGATCGCGGATGTCGGTCTTGTCGGCTTCCCGAATGTCGGAAAATCCTCGATCCTCTCCCGCATCTCCGCCGCAAAGCCGAAGATCGCCGACTATCATTTTACCACGCTCTCCCCGAATCTCGGGGTCGTTGCCATGGGCGGTGAGGGGCGCGGCTTCGTCGCCGCCGACATCCCGGGGCTCATCGAGGGTGCCGCCGAAGGACTCGGACTCGGGCACGCCTTTTTGCGTCACGTTGACCGCTGTCGGATGCTTCTTCACGTCGTTGATATTGCGGGCACCGAGGGGCGCTCACCCACCGAGGATGCCGAAAAGATCGATGCCGAGCTTTTGCAGTACAGTGCCGAGCTTTCCGCGCGTCCGCAATTCTTCGTCGCCAACAAGACCGACAGCGCCGATCTTGAGGGGGATGAGGTCAAGCGATTCCTCGATTACGCGAAAGCGACCGGGCGCGAGGTATTCTTCGTCTCCGCCGTCACGGGCGAGGGGCTGAAGGAGCTTGTGCGGGCGGTCAGCGCACGTCTTGCAGAGCTTCCCGAGATTACGGTCTACGAGTCAGAGGTCACAGAGGAGGAGATCGCCGTCGGAAGCGAGCCTGTCGAAACCACCGTAAGGCGGCAGAACGACACCTACTATGTTGAGGGCAAATGGCTGCTCAATCTGATGAATCAGGTCAACTTCGACGACTACGAATCGCTGAACTTCTTCCAGCGCGTGCTGATGAAAAACGGCGTGATTGACCTGCTCCGTGAAAAGGGTATCAAGGACGGCGACACCGTCAACATCTACGATTTTGAATTTGACTTCGTATATTAAAACAGGGAAACCGAGCCACGCTCGGTTTCTTTTTCATAAAACCCTTGACAAATTCAAATCTTCCGCTATAATGAAAATGCGAACCATTCGCATTTTTGGAGGATATTATGCGTCAGTACAGCACCGTAAAGCGCCGTGCTCTTACCGATTTTTTGAAGCAGCATCCGAAGCGGCAGTTCTCGGTTGAGGAGATCACGGAGGCGCTTGCCGATACGGGCATCAGCCGTTCCGCCGTTTACAGAAACGTTGAGAAGCTGACCGAGGACGGCGTGATCCGCCGTTTTTCGGAGGAGGGCGGCAACCGCTTCCTTTATCAATATGTCGGCGGCGCACCCTGTCTGTTTCATCTGCATCTCAAATGTCTTGCCTGCGGCAGGATCATTCATATGAAGGAGGCCGAGAGTCGGGAGCTTTCCGCGGCGGCGCTCCGCTACTACGATTTCCGCATTCATCCGAAGCAGACCATTCTGTACGGCACCTGTGCCGACTGCTCGGCGAAGAAAGGATAAACAATGAACGCTTGGCAAACCCTATCGCTTTATTTGCAGCTGCCGTATGTGCGCTACGCCATAATCGTCGGCGTTCTCGTCGCGCTTTCGGCGTCGCTTCTCGGCGTGTCGCTCGTGCTGAAGCGCTTTTCCTTCATTGGGGACGGTCTTTCGCACGTTTCCTTCGGCACGCTTGCGATCGCAACGGTGCTGAATCTGACCGAGCGGATGTGGCTTGTGATGCCCCTGACCGTTCTCGCCGCAGTTTTACTCTTGCACGGCAACCGCAACAGACGGATCAACGGCGATGCCGCGATTGCGATGCTTTCGGTCACCTCGCTTGCCGTTGGCTACCTTTTGCTCAACGTATTTTCGGTCAATGCAAACGTCGCGGGCGACGTCTGTCAGAGTTTGTTCGGCGGCACGTCCTTCATCACGCTCTCCGCACTTGACGTCTGGCTTTGTGTCGGCTTTACCGCTCTGCTTCTTATTCTTTACATCCTTTTTTACCGCCGCATCTTCGCCGTCACCTTTGACGAGAGCTTCGCACTCGCCACGGGACTCCGCACCGAGCTTTACCACCTTGCCATCGCTTCAGCGGCGGCAGTGGTTATCGTGCTTGCGATGCGTCTGGTCGGCTCACTGATCGTTTCCGCGCTGATCATCTTCCCGCCGCTTTGCGCGATGCGCATGTTCGGTAGCTTCCGCCGCGTCGTGCTCAGCTCTGCGCTGATTGCCGTAGCGGCAGCCCTGCTCGGGATTCTCGCCGCGCTCCTGCTTGAAACGCCCCCGGGCCCCACGATCGTTGCAGTCAACGCTCTCTTTTTTCTGTTTTTTTCGCTTTTTGGCAGACTTTTTCGCCGTCGCCGCGTGTGAAACGCCCACTCCTGGCATTCGATACAAAAGCACCGCAAGAAAAAAATCCGGTAAAATTTGATAAAAAAGGATTGACAATCCAAGGGTTGTTTGGTATAATTGGAATAGGTTGGAAAGTTAAAAGCCAACAAAAATATTTTTTTAAAGGAGTAAAACCATGAAAGTTCAGTTCAAACTATTGCTTTTGGCGCTTGCACTGGCTCTTCTGTGTTGTCTGGCTCTCGTAGCCTGCAACGATTCCGAGGATCCTGCACCCTCCTCTAGCAGCAGCTCCAGCAGTTCCAGCAGTTCCAGCAGCTCCAGCAGCTCCGACGGCGGTAACGCTGCGACCACCGTAAAAATTACGTATTGGTTCTATGACGAGAACAATCAGAAGGTGATTGCTTACGAAGTCCCGGCTTTTGCAAACCAGAATATCGCTGAGCCGACCGCGGCCGTGCTGGATGCCAGAATGGACGGCTACGGATTCGTTAGCTTTGTCGTTCCGGAAGGCTACTCCAAGATCGCTGACATGAAGCCGAGCAAGGACGTGGAGATCCAGATCAATGTTCGTAAGCTTGAGGTCTTCATCGTTTCGGTTGCAATCCCCGCTGATTATGCCGATTTCTACGCTCCAAAATATCCGGATGCGGTCAAGGATGCAGACGGCAATCTCATAATCGCGAAGCATGAGGTGTATGAGGGTAAGAACTTCAACAGCAAACAGAATCTGCCCCAGACGCTCATGATCGACGAGCATACCTACTATGATGAGGATGCTGGTAAGTGGACCGGCTTCTACTTCAACTATGATTGGACCGGCCTCGAGAACGTAACGCCTGTAAACGCTAACACCACGATCTTTGCTGACATCAACCCCGTTGAGGGCACCATTGCATACACTGCAACGAAGCCCACCATCGACGGTGTAAGAGACGCGAACATCTATGGCGAGACCGGCTTCCCGTTGATCAAGTCCTACATTGGTGGTGCGCTTGCAAATGTCACCCCCAATTACGATTGGCAGCATCTCAATGCTACCATGTACCTGTGCTGGGACGGCGAATACATCTATGTATGCGTTGAGGCTCAGGACCCCTCGATGAACAGCACCTACGATGCTGCTTACGCCGAGTACGTCAGCACGAACGCCAACCCGTACCGTAACGACTCAGTCGAGGTGTGGCACTCCTTCGCTCAGCTTCGCAGCGGCATCACTTACGATCCCGAGACGAACAGATACACCAGCGGTGCTACCGTATGCCGGAATGCAGGTCAGTATCTCTTCACCAAGACTTGTGTTGACTCTCTCGCTACCAAGATGTACTGTGGTCTAAGACCCTCCGTCTACTTCCCGGGTGTTCGTGATAACCCCAACAACTACGCTGCTACCCGTCAAATTGAGACCGAGGGCGGCAAGGGTACCTACACCGTTGAGTTTGTCATCCGCGCACGCCTTGAGCCTACTGAAGAGCAGAAGAAGCTCGACAACCTCGACCCTGAGATCACGCAGGATCCCCAGGGCGATCCCGAAAAGCTCGTTTACCTCGGCGACGCTCTCCAGCCGGGTAGACTGGTCTTCTTCGGTCTGCAGATCAACGACGTTAAGGCAATCTCGAATCTTGGCACAGACGATGAAGGCAACCCGATTAAGCCCACAGACGCTGCTAACAACTACATCGCGTTCGGTACGCAGTCTCAGGGTAACGGTGCCGGCGTTGCCAAGGTAACCGTTAAAGACGAAAAGTATGCGATCGTTCCCGGTACCAAGAAGGGGGCGTTTGAGGGGGATGGCTGTCAGATCCGCCGTCTCGTTCTCGATGGCTCAGCTCCTACAGCTAACTAATTAAGCTTTGAAAAAGAAAAGCATAGCCTCGGCTATGCTTTTCTTTTTTTAACTCCAAACGCCCGGTGGAGCTTCAGCGTATCGCTGACACCCCGTTGAGCGTTTTCTATTCTGTCAGCCTTAAAAATTCGCTTTTTGCCAGACTTTTGCGCCGTCGCCGTGTGCGAAACGCCAATCCTGGCATTCGATCATAAAAGCACGGCAGGAGAGAATAAAAAAACCAGTAAAATTGGCGAAAAAGGGGTTGACAACCCAAAGGTCGTTTGGTATAATTGTGGTAAGTTGGAAGGCTGAAAGCCAACAAATTTTTTTTTAAAAGGAGTAAAACTATGAAAGTTCAGTTCAAACTGTTGCTTTTGGCGCTTGCACTGGCTCTTCTGTGTTGTCTGGCTCTCGTAGCCTGCGACGATTCTGAGGATCCTGCACCCTCCTCTAGCAGCAGCTCCAGCAGCTCCAGTAGCTCCAGTAGCTCTGGCAGCGGTACTGCTGCGGCTACCGTAAAAATTACGTATTGGTTCTATGATGAGAACAATCAGAAGGTAATTGCTCACGAAACCCAGACCAGTGCAAACAAGTACATCTCTGAGCCGAGAAAGTCCATGCTGGATTCCAAAATGGACGGCTACGGATTCGTTAGCTTCGTCGTTCCGGAAGGCTACTCGAAGATCACTGATATCAAGGCAAACAAGGACTGGGAGATCCAGATCAATGTTCGTAAGCTTGAGGTCTTCACCGTTTCGGTTGCAATCCCCGCTGATTATGCCGATTTCTACGCTCCAAAATATCCGGATGCAACGAGGGATGCAGACGGCAATCTCGTGATCTCGAAGCATGAGGTGTATGAGGGTAAGAACTTCAACACCAGACAGAATCTGCCCGAGACGCTCATGATCGACGAGCATACCTACTATGATGAGGATGCTGGTAAGTGGACCGGCTTCTACTTCAACTATGATTGGGACGGCCTCGAGAACGTAACGCCTGTAAGCGCTAACACCACAATCTTTGCTGACATCAACCCCGTTGAGGGCACCATTGCATACACTGCAACGAAGCCCACCATCGACGGTGTAAGAGACACGAACATTTATGGCGAGACCGGCTTCCCGCTGATCAAGTCCTACATTGGTGGTCAGCTTGCAAATGTCACCCCCAATTACGATTGGCAGTATCTCAATGCTACCATGTACCTGTGCTGGGACGGCGAATACATCTATGTATGCGTTGAGGCTCAGGACCCCTCGATGAACAGCACCTATGATGCTGCCTACGCCGAGTACGTCAGCACGAACGCCAACCCGTTCCGTAACGACTCAATCGAGCTGTGGCACTCCTTCGGTGAACTTCGCGATGGCATCGCTTACGATCCCGAGACGAATAGATACACCAGCGGTGCAGCCGTATGCCGGAACGCAGGCCAGTATATCTTCACGAAGAGCTGTATTGACGCTCTCGGTACCAAGATGTACTGTGGTATAAGACCCCCCAGCTACTTCCCGGGTGTTCGTGATAACCCCGACAACTACGCTGCTACCCGTCAGGTTGAGACCGAGGGCGGCAAGGGTACCTACACCGTTGAGTTTGTCATCCGCGCACGCATTGAGCCTACTGAAGAGCAGAAGACACTCGACAACCTCGACCCTGAGATCACGCAGGATCCCCAGGGCGATCCCGAAAAGCTCGTTTACCTCGGCGACGCTCTCCAGCCGGGTAGACTGACCTTCTTTGGTCTGCAGATCAACGACGTTAAGGCGATCTCGGGTCTTGGCAAAGACAGTAACGGCAATCAGATCAAGCCCGGAGACCCTACCAACGACTACATCGCGTTCGGTACGCAGTCTCAGGCTCTAGGCGCCGGTGTTGACAAGGTAACCGTTATAGACGAAAAGTATGCGATCGTTCCCGGTACCAAGAAGGGTGAGTTTGAGGGGGATGGCTATCAGATTCGCCGTCTCGTTCTCGATGGCCCAGCTCCTACAGCTAACTAATTAAGCTTTGAATAAGAAAAGCATAGCCTCGGCTATGCTTTTCTTTTTTAACTCAAAACGCCCGGTGGAGCTTCAGCGTATCGCTGACACCCCATTGAGCGGTTTCTATTGTGTCAGCCTTGAAAAGATCGCTTCGATCTCAGAATAGGTCTCAGCGCGGTTGATCGCCTCACGCGCGGTGGCAGCCCCGCGGAAGCCTGAAAGATACTCCGCAATCGACTTGCGCGACTCACGCACCGCGCGGAATTCGCCTTTCTCCGCGATGGCAAGCGTCAGCTGAAGCAGGGCGGTCTCACAGCGCTCTCCAAGCGTTGGCGGTGTAAATGCCTTTCCCTCTGCCGCGGCGGTAAGCTCCGCGAATAAAAAGGGATTGCCGACAGCGCCGCGACCGATCATAAGACCGTCACAGCCCGTAGCGTCAAGCATTCGGCGCGCCCCCTCGGCATCGGTGATATTGCCGTTTCCCAGCACGGGAATATCAACGGCTGATTTGACTGCAGCGATCGTTGCAAGATCAATATCCCCGCTATACATCTGCACCTTCGTCCGTCCGTGAATACACAAAAGCTCGGCGCCGCCCGCCTCTGCGGCGCGGGCGCAGTCAACCGCGTTTTTATGCGCGTCATCCCATCCCGTGCGGATCTTCACCGTCACGGGGAGCGTTACGGCGTCGCGCACGGCACGCACGATCCGCTCGATCAGATGCGGGTCGCGCATCAGGGCAGAGCCGTCGCCGTTGTTTGCGATCTTTGCAACGGGACAACCCATATTGATGTCAATGGCGACGGGCGGGATACCGCCGTTAGCCCCATCGGCGAGGATCCGTGCCGCCTCAGCGAGGTTTTTCGGCTCGCTACCGAAGAGCTGGATCGCCGTGGGCGGCTCAGCCCTGTCGATGCGCGCCAAAAGCGGCGTCTTCTGATCGCCGTAGCAGACCGCCTTGGCAGAGATCATCTCGCTGACGGCGTATTCCGCGCCGTATCTGCCCGCGATCTGGCGCATCGCGCTGTCGGTATAGCCCGCCATCGGTGCAAGACAGAGTCCGTGCCTCAAGGTAAGATTCCCAAGCCTGATCATCATCGTACCCTTACCGCAAAGATATCGGGCACACCGCCGTAGGTCTCAATCGTCGCGCGATAGGACTTCACGTGGCAGTGCGTCAGCGCGCCGGTGTCCGCCCCCGTCACCTTCAGCGGGTGCGGCTCCCCGAGTCCAAGATGCCCGTCGGGGAAGGAAGCGGCAACGGCAGTCAGCTGCGTTGGCGGCACGTATGCATTCGTATCCTCGCACGCGGCGAGGGGCAAAAGGCAAAACGGCATTGCCAAAAGCAAAGAAATCTTTCTCATTCGTTTTTCTCCACGCAAACTAATTTCAGCAAAAACGCAAGGAAACGAAAATGGATTTTTTCAAAAAGAAAACGAACAAAACCCACCTGTTCCCCCAAAAACAAATGTAGTGTTATATACACAGTCAGTATAGCATAATTTGTCCTGTATTGCAACGGAATCGTGAAAGAATTTATCAAAAAGTAAGCAAAATCTCTTGCGGATCGGAAGAAATTTTGATATACTGGAAACAGAAGAAAGGGAGTGATACGATGCTCACCTATGAAGAATTAAGAGAACGACCCGAGCTGCGCACCTATATCGAGGCGGCAGATGCCTCGCTCTGTGCGATGGGCTACACCGAGCATAGTTTTCCGCACGTGACGCACGTTGCCGCCACCGCGGCAAAGCTGCTGACCGAGCTCGGCTATTCCGAAAAGCAGATTGAACTTGCGAAGATTGCAGGCTATCTGCACGATATCGGCAACCTCGTCAACCGCACCGACCACTCGCAAAGCGGCGCGCTGATGGCGTTCCGTATCCTTGACGGACTCGGTATGCCAGCAGAGGATATCGCCACCGTCGTCACCGCGATCGGCAACCACGACGAGGGCACGGGCATTGCCGTCAGCCCCGTTGCTGCCGCGCTGATCCTCGCCGATAAAAGCGACGTGCGCCGCAGTCGCGTCCGTAACTCTGACCTCGCAACCTTTGATATCCACGACCGCGTCAATTATTCGGTCGAGCGTGCGGAGCTTGCTTTATCCGTCGCGCAAAAGCGCATTGATCTTTGTCTTTCGATCGACACGGCAATCAGCCCTGTGATGGACTACTTCGAGATTTTCATCGGGCGTATGGTCATGTGCCGAAAGGCGGCAGAGCATCTTGGACTCAGCTTTCATCTGACCGTCAACGAACAGCAGCTTCTTTAAGGAGGGATGCCGATGAAGCTTACATTTCTCGGCGCCGCGCACGAGGTCACGGGTAGTATGACCCTGATCGAATGCAACGGCAACCGTATTCTCGTCGACTGCGGAATGGAGCAGGGACGTGATATTTTTGAAAATCAGGAGCTGCCCGTCAGCCCAGCCCTGATCGACTGCGTGCTGCTGACACACGCCCACATCGACCACAGCGGCAATCTGCCGTTACTGTCGCGCGGCGGATTCCGCGGCCCTGTCTACGCCACGCGTGAGACCTGCAATCTTTCTGCCATTATGCTACGTGACAGCACGCATATCCAATCCTATGAGGCAGAGTGGCGCAATCGCAAGGCAAAGCGCGGCACCGCCACCAAGTACGTGCCGCTTTACGATATGGCGGATACCGAGCGCATCCTCTCGAAAATGGTGCCCGTTCTATATGGAGAGTGGCGGCGCATCCTCGAGGGCGTTGAGATCCGTATGACCGACGTCGGGCATCTGCTCGGCTCTGCCGCGATTGAGGTCCGACTCACCGAGGGGGAGAATACCCGCACCGTTGTTTTCAGCGGCGATATTGGAAATACCAATCGCCCGATCGTGCGCGATCCGCTCCCCGTTTCCCACGGCGACTTCGTCGTTTGTGAATCGACCTACGGCGACCGCATGCACGAGCGGAAGGAATGCGAGCCCGTAAAGCTCCTCGCCGAGGTCGTTGAGCGCACCCTTTCACGCGGCGGTAACGTCGTGATTCCCGGCTTTGCCGTTGGGCGCACGCAGGAGATCCTTTACTATCTGCGCCGCATTCGTGATGAAAAAATGTTTGACGGTGCCGATCGCTTTCCCGTCTATATGGATAGCCCCCTAGCGGGTGAGGCAACGCGTATCTTCGTGCAAAGCGACGTTTCGGCGCTCGATAGCGACGCCGCACTCCTTGTAAAGCAGGGGATTAACCCCTTCTGGTTTGACGGACTCACCTTCGCGGAGAGTGCCGAGCAGTCGAAGGCGATCAACGATGACCCCCGACCGAAGGTCATTATCTCCGCCAGCGGAATGTGTGAGGCGGGGCGTATCCGCCATCATCTGAAGCATAATCTTTGGCGGCGCGAATCCACCGTCCTCTTTGTCGGCTATCAATCTTACGGCACGCTTGGCAGAATTCTCTACGACGGCGCACGGAGCGTTCGCCTGTTCGGTGAACAGATCGCTGTCAATGCAGAGATCGCTCTGCTCCCCGGTGTCAGCGGTCACGCCGACAGGGAAGGGCTGATCAATTGGCTCCGCGGTTTTGAAAAAACGCCGCGCAGGGTCTTCGTCAACCACGGTGAGGATGCGGTCACCGACCGCTTCGCCAAAACGCTCACGGAGCTTGGCATTCCCGCCGACGCGCCGTACAGCGGCGCGGTCTACGATCTGCTTCTTGAGCGCTATCTTTCCAAACCCGACGGCATCCCGAAGGAGCAGAAAAAAACCGCCCGCGCCAAGACCGTTCACCGCGACCTTGTCGATGCGGCAGAGGATCTGCTCGCCTATGCCAAAAGCATTGAAGGGCGTCCGAACAAGGAGCTGTCCGCCCTTGCCTCCGATATCCGCAATCTTTTGCACAAGCACAAATAAAAAACGCCCCTTGGCGCACCTGCGGTAAAGCAGGTGTGCCAACTCTATTCGCCTGCGACGAGTGATATGCACTTCGTGCGTGATATTGCCTACGACAGTGATATGCGCTACGCGCATTTGACGTTACAAAGGCGAATACAATATCACTGCGACCATAGAGTGCAAAGCAACTCGGAGCAATATCACTTTTGCGAAGCAAAAATATCAGGCTGAGCGAAGCGAAGCATATCACTAAAAATCCTTACCTCCCAACAATATATACCTATAAGGTGTAACACACTATACCTTGCAGG
>JAFTLE010000072.1 GCA_017452895.1 Clostridia bacterium | reverse complement strand
GAGGGGCTCCTTACTGTTGTTTTTTGCGGATCACATCGTAATATGCCTTGGCTGCCTGCTCGGTCTTGTTTTGACCGAAGGTATAATAGTGCTTTCCCACAAGATCCTTCGGCAGATAGGTCTGCTCGACGAAATGATTCGGATAATCGTGCGGATATTTGTAGCCTTTGAAGAGAGGGCTTTGTAAGTGAAGCGGTATTTCGGCACCGCGCCCAAGCTCGATATCCTCGCTTGCGGCGGCATATGCCGTATAGGCGGAATTGGATTTGGGGGCGGTTGCAAGGATCACGGTAGCGTTAGCGAGAGGGATCGCCGCTTCGGGAAGACCGAGATCCTTCGCGCTTTCAACGGCGGCGCGGACGATGACGGGCGCCATCGGATAGGCGGCACCGATATCCTCCGACGCGATGACCTGCAAACGGCGGCAAGGCGAAAGAAGGTCGCCTCCTGCTAAAATTTTTGCAAGGTAAAAGATCGCCGCGTCGGGGTCAGAGCCGCGGATGGATTTTTGCAGTGCGGAAAGAAGATCGTAATGCACGTCACCCGCGCGGTCAAAGATCCCCGTCATAGAGGGGCAGAGCTCCTCGACGGTTTCCCTAAGAATTCGCTTTGCCGATACGTAATAGGCGTTTTCGAGAATCCCGATGGCACGACGCACGTCGCCGCCGCTATGCTCGGCAATGCAAAGGAGTGCGTCCTGATCCGCTTGCTTTTCACATCCCTCGTCACGGTTGAGGATTGAAAGCGCGCGAAGAAGGGCGGGAATGATGTCCGATGGGGTAATCGACTTGAATTCGAAGACCGAGGAGCGTGAGAGGATCGCGCTGTAGATATTCATATAGGGATTCTCGGTGGTGGATGCGATCAGCGTGATGCGACCGTCCTCCATATACTCAAGAAGCGATTGCTGCTGCTTGCGGTTGAAATACTGGATCTCATCAAGATACAGAAGGATCCCGCCCGCGCCGAAAATATTCGACGTGGATTGCGCGATCTCCTTGACGTCTGAGAGCGATGCCGTCGTTGCGTTCAGCTTATAGAGCGTGAGCTTTGACTGCTTAGCGATGATGTTGGCGGCGGTCGTTTTTCCCGTGCCGGGAGGACCGCTGAAGATCATATTGCCGAGGCGGTCGCGCTCCATCATACGGCGCAGGATCCCGTTCTTTCCGACAAGGTGAGCTTGTCCTACCATTTCGTCAAGAGTTGTTGGACGGATCCTGTCCGCAAGCGGTTGATTTTTCATATGGATATCCTTTCTTAAGAAAAGGTTTTTTCGTTGATATCAAAGGCGTGAAGAACGAAGCGACGGAGCGGTGCATTTTCCTCCTTTGACAAGGTGGGGTCGCTTGCGATCAGCTCGTTTGCAAATTCGGAAGCAAGTGTAAGCAGGGACTGATCGGAATAAAGGCCTGTCAGACGGAAGGAGAAGCCGCCGCTTTGACGGACGGCGCCGTCGCTGCTTGCGAAAAAGTCGCCGGGGCCGCGCAATGCAAGGTCAGCCTCCGCGATCCGATAGCCGTCGTACGTGCTTCTCATAGTCGAAAGACGGGAGGATGCGTTTTGCCCGCGGTTTTCGGATACCAAAATACAATAGGATTTTCTTGTTCCGCGTCCGACGCGACCGCGTAGCTGATGAAGCTGTGAAAGACCGAATCGGTCTGCGTTTTCAACGATCATCAGCGTGGCGTTCGGGACGTTCACGCCAACCTCAATAACGGTGGTGGAGATTAGAACGGAAAGCTCTCCATCTGCAAAGCGGCGCATCGTTTCGTCCTTTTCGGAGGGCTTCATTTTTCCGTGTAAGAAGCCAATGGAAAGATCGGGGAAAACCTCGTTTTGCAGTTTTTTCGTGTAATCCGAAACCGTCTTGAGATTGGGGAGGCTTGACGCGTTTCGCAGAGTCATCGTTGACAGATCAAGCTCTGTCTCCGAGATTTCCTCGCCGTCGGCTTCAATGGCGGGGCAAACGATATAGACCTGTCCGCCGTCTCCAACCTGCTTACGAATGAATCCGTTGAGACGCGCCCGATAGGATTCGTCGACAACGAAGGTATCGACACGCTGGCGTCCTTTGGGCATTTCGTCGATGCGGGAGATGGAGAGGTCGCCGTAAAGGGCAAGCGCGAGCGAGCGCGGAATGGGCGTTGCGCTCATGACCAAAAGATGTGCTCGCGGATTCTTTTCCCGTAGGACGGTACGTTGCTTGACGCCGAAGCGATGCTGCTCATCGGCAACCGTCAGAATTAGATTGCTGAACTGCAGTTTCTCGTTTAGAAGTGCGTGCGTACCGATCAAAAGAGAGATTTCGCCACGGCTGACTGCTTCGTATATTTTTTTCTTTTCCGCGGCGCGGGTAGAGCCGAGCAGGAGTGCAACGCGGTAGCCGAGTGCTTCAAACATTGGTGCAAGCGATTCTGCGTGCTGGCGCGCCAGAATTTCGGTCGGCGCCATAATGGCGGCCTGTCCGCCGTTTGCAAGTGCATTGTAGACGGCAAGCGCGGCGCAAACGGTTTTTCCGCAACCGACGTCTCCGATCAGAATACGGCTCATCGGCGGCGTGCTACCGCCGCGCATATCGTTGTATATCTCACGGCAGACACGAAGCTGCGCCTCGGTCAACTGATAGGGAAGCTGTGAAAGAAGGGGGGCGGGATCCGCGGGCTTGCAGGCAATCCCTTTTTCGGTGCTGAGACTTCTTTTTGCGAGTGCGTGTCCCAGCATAAAGCAAAAGATCTCGTCAAATGCAAGACGGCGCAGAGCCTCTCTCAGCTCATCGGTGCTTTGGGGGGCGTGAATGCCGCGCAGGGCAACGGAAAGCGTGGGGAAGCCCGCCTTCAGACGGAGCGACTCCGGCAAATGATCCGAGAGCGTTGGCAAAAGCGCGTGAAAGGCGGCAAAAATTGCGTTTTGCAGGATCTTGCGGCTGATGCCCTCACAAAGCGGATATAGCGGTAGGATCTCCGGCAGGGGTGTGTCCTCGCGATAAAGCTCGAAGGAGGGGGAGGAGAGAAGGAGAGCGTTGCGCTTGAGCGAAAATTTTCCGTGAAAACGGTAGGTTTCACCGACCTTGAAGCTATCCTTCAAAAAGGGTTGGTTGAAAAAGGTGATCTCGACACTCCCGCCGGCGTCAAACGCGCGGAATTTCGTCAAGGTCATCGTGCGCTTGATCAGTGCGTTTTTCGGTGCGGTCGCAACGGTTAGAAGCGTGGTTGCGACCTCTGCATCCTTTATCGTTTGCAGGGGGCGGATATCCTTACGACTTTCAAAGGCGCGCGGGAAGTGATAAAGAAGGTCGCGGAGGGTAAAAATCCCGAGCCTTGCAAATGCGGCGGCACGCGCCTCACCGATGCCGGGCAGCTCCTTGACCGAGGAATCCTGCGTCAACATATCAACACCCCTTTCATAAAATGCTTTACGAAGATATTTTACCTTATTTCCGAGGGAAATGCAAGAAGAAAACGACAAAATACACAAATAACTATAAATATTTATGAAATAAATTTCAAGAAAGAATCCCGTAGGTATTTACAAAAGCGAAAAAATCTGTTATAATGTAATGAATCGTAAGTTTGATTTAAGTTACATGTGTAGAATAAATTTATTAGGAGGTGCCGAAAGGCGGCAAAACTATGCGGAAAGAAACAAGACGAATTGCGACCAAGGCCGATCTTTTAGTCTGCATTCTGCTTGCGTGCTTTGCAATGCTTGCTTTTGCGATCGTTTGTGAATATACAGAGCTGATGCCGATTTACGTCGGTGCGGTGGTATTGCTTGCATATCTGCTCCTGATCTCGCTTTGGGCGGGGATCCGCATTCGGAAAAACAGCGCCGACTCCTTGCAGGTGCTGCGTGAGAATTATATCGGTGATACCGCCGGTGCCGTTATGAAGCTGAAATTCCCTGCCGTTATCTGTAACGAAAAGGGAGCGATACTCTGGTGCAACCAAAGTATGATTGCGGCAACCGGACATGCGGACATTATTATGGGAGCGCAAATCGGTAAGATCTGTGAGATTGATCCTGCCGAATTTGCAGACGGCGCAAAGGGCTCAATCACGCTCGGCGGCCGTGATTATATATACGAGGAGATCCGACTGGTCTATTGGGATGGCTCGCCGCGTTATTTCATCTATTTTGAGGACTGCACCGAGCTGAATGCGGTGAAGAGGCTCTATGAGGATGAGCGGACGATTGTCGCTTACGTTGTAATCGACAATATCGAGGAGCTTTTGCAGTACGTGCAGGAGAAATTTGCCCTTGCCGCGGCAGAGGTCGAGAAGCGCCTGAAAAACTGGGCGGCCTCGATGAACGGAATCCTGCGCTCGTATGAAAACGATAAATATATTCTTTTCATGGATGCGGACAAGCTGAAGCCCTGTCTTGAGAGCCGTTTTTCGATTATGGACGAGATCCGTGACGTACGCGTCGGGGACAGTATGCCCGTTACAATCTCGATGGGTGTTGCGAACATCCGCGGTACGCTTCTTGAGCGTGAGCGTATGGCACAGTCTGCCCTGGATATGGCGTTGCAACGTGGTGGCGACCAGGTGGTTTATCGCTCGGATGACGGAATTACCTATTACGGCGGTAAAACGAAGGCGGTATACAAGCGCACGAACGTGCGTTCCCGCGTGATTGCAAACCGTTTGAGCGCATTGATCGGTCGCGCCGACAACGTGCTTGTTATGGGACACAGATTTGGAGATTTTGATTCCTTCGGTGCGGCAATCGGTGTCGCAAAGCTTGCGATGATTCACGATGCCCGCGTCAATATCGTTGTCAATCGCGGCGACCAGAATCTGCGCTCCTGCTTCGAGAAGATTGGTACGCTTGAGGCCTACGAGTATGTTTTCGTTGACGGTGCTACGGCAATGGACCTGATACGTCCCGACACGCTTTTGGTCATCGTTGACGTGAACAATTTTAATCACGTTGAGTATCCGAATATTGCACGAAACGTCCGACAGATCGTCGTGATCGATCATCACAGAAAGACGGGAGATTTCCCCGTTGAGCCCGTGATCGAATATATCGAGCCCTCTGCCTCCTCTGCATCCGAGATGGTGGCCGAGATGCTTCAGCATCAGCTGGCGCTGCGCAACCTTGAGCCCGAAGAGGCTGAGCTGCTTTTGTCGGGTATCATTCTGGATACCAAGCAGTTTACGCGTAACGCGGGGGTCCGTACCTTCAGCGTTGCGATGTACCTGCGCGGTGAAGGGGCAAGCCCCGGTGATGCACAGGAAATGTTTAAGTCCGAAGTAGAGGATCTGACGAAGGAAGCACGCTTCCACACGCACGTAATGATCTACCGAGAGAACGTCGCTATCGCGGTTTGCGACGGCGAGACCGACTCCTCCTTCCGCGTCATCGCGGCGAAGGCGGCCGATAGGCTTTTGAGCGTTCGCAAGGTGGATGCTTCCTTTGCGGTCGTGCGCATAGGGGACGTGGTTCATATATCGGGTCGCTCGAACGGAAAGGTCAATGTCCAGATCATTCTCGAGCGTATGCACGGCGGCGGTCATTTTGACGTGGCGGGCGCACAGGTCAACGGCGAGTCCATTCATAACGTGCTGACGACCCTGAAGGCATCGATCGATTACTACTTTGACGAGGTCGCAAAGGCACAAAACGAGGACGAGGAATAATTTTGATCATTCAGAAAAGGCGGATAATCATATGAAAGTCATTTTACTTGCAGATGTAAAGGGACAGGGCAAGAAGGATCAGATGGTGGAGGTATCCGACGGGTACGCGAGAAACTATCTGCTTCCTAAAAAGTTGGCTGTAATTGCAGACAATAAAGCACAAAATGAAATGAAAAACAAAGAAGAGGCGCGGCTTTTCCGTATTGAAGAGGAAAAGAAGGCGGCAAGAATTTTGGCGGAGCGCTTGGCAGGGATAACCCTAAAGATCCGTTGCGCCTCGGGCGCTGACGGCCGTCTTTACGGCGCAGTCACCGCAAAGGATATTGCGGAAACGATGGAAAAGGAGCATTCGATCGCAATCGATAAGCGTAAGATTCAGCTTGCCGATTCGATCAAGGCACACGGCACCTATTCCGTTGAGGTGAAGCTTTATACCGATATCAGCGGAAAGTTTACATTGGTGGTACACGAATAAGCGTACGCGTACAAATTCAGAGGGATAAAGGATGGAGATCCGATGAACGGAGATCTTTCGAGAAATTTACCGGTTTCTATTGAAGCGGAGCAGGCGGTGCTTGGCTCGATCATCAGAAGCCCTGAGTGCTTTACGCAGGTCTCGGGACTGTTGACGGCGGCTGATTTCAAGCTTGATGAGCATCAGCGGCTGTTTGCGGCAATGAACGAGATGTTCTTGCAGAGCAAGAATATGGACCCAGTGACGCTGATCGATGCCTTGGTGCAAAGCGGTCAGTACGATAACAAGACCGGTATCGAGTATATTCAAATGATTGCGAAGGGCGTGCCGAGCGTTTCGAACGTTGTGGACTACGCCAAAATTGTGAAGGGGAAGAGCACGCTGAGACGCTTGATCGAGGCATGTGAAAAGTCCCTGGAGGAGGCATACGCCGAGGAAGGCGAGGTCTCAGCGATCGTTGACAGTGCGGAGCAACGCATTTTCGAGGTTGCACAGGATCGCGAGCGTAAGGAATTCAAGCGTATTCGCGACGTAATGAATACAGTCTATGCGGGTCTCGAGTTTACCTCGGAGCATCCGGGTATGATCGACGGCGCAAAGACCGGCTTCTCGGGACTTGACCGTGTGCTCGTTCAGCTTGGCAAGGGCGACCTTGTGTTGATCGGCGCGCGCCCCGGTATGGGTAAAACGAGTTTCGCGATGAACGTTGCCGTCAATATTGCAAAGGAAACCAAAAAGACGGTATGCGTCTTTTCACTTGAAATGTCGGCAGAGCAGCTTGCCGTACGTATGCTTTCGAGTGAAGCGCTTGTCAATTCCTACAGCCTGCGTAGCGGACAGATCCAGACCGATGAATGGAAGCGGCTTGCTTACGCAGTCTCCGAGCTTTCCAATACCGAAATTCTGATCGACGATACGTCTGGAATTTCTCCAACGGAAATGAAATCGAAGCTGCGCCGTGTTGATAATCTTGGCCTTGTAGTCGTTGACTATCTGCAGCTGATGCAAAGCGGTCGAAACATTGACAACCGCGTGCAAGAGGTTGGGGATATTTCGCGCAACCTTAAAATTATGGCAAAGGATCTCGGAGTTCCCGTGATCTGCTGCGCACAGCTTTCCCGCGGTCCTGAATCGAGAACCAGCAAAAAGCCGATGCTTTCCGACCTGCGTGATTCGGGTGCAATCGAGCAGGATGCGGATATGGTCCTCTTCCTTTACCGTGAGGAGTACTATAAGGATTCGGAGGGGGCAAAGGATCCTCGACCGAACGTTGCCGAGGTGATCGTTGCAAAAAACCGTCACGGCTCGGTTGGCAGCGTTGAGATGGGATGGAATGGTGAGTTTACCAAGTTCCTTACGCTCGACGAGTCCAAAGAGGGCGAGCAGTGAAGAATCGACCCGCAGAAAAAGCCGAGCTCGTTCGCTTGAAGCTTGAAAAGCTGATGCTGACCCACAATATGCAAGAGCGGATCAGCGGCGGCACGTTGGTCGCCCTGTCGGGCGGTGCCGATTCGGTTCTGCTTTTACATCTGTTGCGGGAAAAGGCGGAGCGTGACGGATTTCTTCTCTTTGCCGCGCATATTAACCACGGAATACGCGGAAGCGAGGCAACGCGCGACGAGCTTTTTTGCAAGGAGCTTTGTGAGCGTCTTTCCGTTCCGTTCGTCTGCCGCCGCTTTGATGTTCCTGCCATTGCAAAAATGCGCGGAATGGGACTGGAGGAGACCGCCAGAGCCGTGCGCTACGAGGCGCTCTCGGAGATCAAGCGTGAGCACGGGCTCTCGGTGATTGCCACGGCGCACAATGCGACCGATGATGCAGAGACTGTCCTTTTCCATCTGTTGCGCGGTACGGGACTGCGCGGTGCGTGCGGGATCCCGCCCGTGCGCGGCGATCTGATCCGCCCATTGCTTTCTGTCACACGTGCGGAAATCGAGGAAGCGGTGGCGGCGTGCGGCCTTTCTTACGTGAATGACAGCACGAACACGGATCAAACCTATACGCGTAACTTTTTAAGACACAGTATCCTTGGAGAGCTGGCTACGCGTTTTCCGTCTCCTGACGCATTGATTGCGCGCAGTGCCAAGAATCTTTTGTGTGATGCGGATTATATTGACGGCGCGGCAAGATCGATTCTTGAGCAAAAAAAGATCTTTGATCGGGTGGAACGTAGCGTTTTGAATGAGATGCATCCCGCAATCGCACAGCGCACGGTTGCTTTCATGTATGCCAATGCGGGCGGCACCGCGATGCCGGAGCGGGTGCATTTTGAGAAGCTGCTTTCGCTATGTCGGGGAGATTCTGTCACTTTTCAGCTATCCTTTCCCGACGGGATCCACGCAGAATGCCGTGATGGGACCGTAAGATTCGGTGAAAACAGAGAAGAATACCCGTTTTATAGCGTTCGGTTACAGATGGGAGAGAACAGATTGCCAAGCAAAGACGTTCTTTATCTTTTGCGGGAAGGCGAAGGCGTTCCGCAGGGATATGAGGATGAATATTCACTTTACGCAGTCGGAAGACTTGGCGGCGTGGATGCGGGAGACGAGTTATATGCCCGCTCGCGTTTGCCGGGGGATGCTTACAGATACGGCGGAATGACACGCAGGCTGAAGAAGCTTTTCAATGAGGCAAAGCTGCCGCATGCCCTGCGCGAAAGGATCCCCGTCGTTTGTAACGGTGACGAGATTTGCTGGGTCCCCGGATTCGGTGCTCGGGACGAAAAACAAAAAAACAAACTTTGTGCATACTTTTATATATATGGAGGGAAAGATGAATAAAGACATTTTGAAGGTGCTGATCGGTGAAGAGGAGATTGAGGCAATCGTCAGCGATATCGCATCCAGAATAGACAGAGATTATGCTGATTTGAACGGAAAACTCGTTTTGGTTGCCATTCTGAAGGGATCTGTCGTTTTTATGGGGGATCTGATGAAAAAGGTAACGCTTCCCGTTGAGATCGATTTTATGAAGGTTTCATCTTACGGCTCCGGCACGAAAAGCACGGGCAATATCAATATTCATCTGGATTTGCAAAGACACGATATCGATCAGTGCAACATACTGATCGTTGAGGATATCATCGACAGCGGAAAAACGCTCTCTCATTTGGTGCATTACCTGAAGCTTAAGGGAGCGAAGAGTGTCAAGACCTGTACGCTGCTCGATAAGCCGTCGCGCCGTGAGGTGGATTTTGAGGCAGACTACGTTGGCTGTCAGATTCCCGATGAATTTGTGGTGGGATACGGTCTCGATTTTGACGAGAAGTACCGTGCGTTGCCCTATATCGGTATCCTGAAGCCAGAGGCATATGCGAACTGATATCCGTCATATTTATATATCCATAAGGAACGAAAGGTACGGTAAATATCCGGCATGAAGGTAAACGTTAAAAATATTATTCTCTTTCTTGTTTTGATTGCCAGCTTCATATTTCTGGCAGTCTTCCTCGGGAACCGAGGCGACAGCGTCACGGAATTGAAGTACGGCGAGGTCATTCAGAAGTTTGAGGACAATCAGGTAACCGAGTTCGTCGTGGATTCCGATGGCGTTCTGACGATCACGTACACCGACAAAAAGGTAGAGGCAGACACGGTCATTGATGACGCCGATACCAAAAAGGCGACCTATCGCCTAAGCCTGAACTATCAGATCGAAAAGATTCTTGAGTATGCCGAAAAGGAAGGCACTCAGATCAGAAAGTACGACGTTGAGTCGGCAGAGCCGACCGCTTGGTATATTCAGTTTTTGCCGTATATTATTCTGTTCGTGCTTTTCATCGCGTTCTGGATCTATATGGTGAGGCAGGCGGGCAAGGGCGGAAAGATGAATTCCTTCTCTCGCTCGCGCGCAAAGATGGGAAGCAACGATAAGAATCCCGTGAAATTCAACGATGTGGCGGGCGCTGACGAGGAAAAGGAAGAGCTGCAGGAGATCGTTGAATTTCTGAAAAATCCCGGAAAATTCGTACACATCGGTGCAAGAATTCCGCGTGGTGTGCTTCTGGTCGGCCCTCCCGGTACCGGTAAAACACTACTTGCAAAGGCGGTTGCGGGGGAAGCAGGCGTTCCGTTCTTCTCGATTTCCGGCTCGGACTTCGTTGAGATGTACGTCGGTGTCGGCGCATCCCGTGTGCGCGATCTGTTTGAAAGCGCGAGAAAGCATCCTGCGAGCATCATTTTTATTGATGAAATCGATGCGGTGGGACGCCACCGCGGTGCAGGTCTTGGCGGCGGTCACGATGAGCGTGAGCAGACGCTGAACCAGCTTCTCGTGGAGATGGACGGCTTCGGCACGCATGAGGGCGTGATTGTGATTGCCGCGACTAACCGTCCCGACATCCTTGACCCTGCGCTGCTGCGTCCCGGACGCTTTGATAGACAGGTGACTGTGAATTATCCCGACCTGAAGGGACGCGTGGAAATTCTGCGTGTACACGTGCGTAACAAGCCCCTTGAGGAAAACGTTGACCTTGAAAAGGTTGCGCAGACAACGGTTGGGTTTACGGGTGCAGACCTTGCCAATCTTCTGAATGAGGCCGCTCTGATCGCCGCAAAGCGTGGAAAGCATCTGATCGGTATGGATGAGATCGACGAGGCAACCTTGAAGATTCTGGTTGGAACCGACAAAAAGAAGAAGGTACGCTCCGAGGCGGATACGAAGCTGACGGCATACCACGAGGCGGGACACGCGATCCTTTCGCATCTGTTACCCGGTCAGGATCCCGTTACAAGAATCTCGATCATTCCGACCAGCAAGGGTGCAGGTGGATATACCCTGACACCGCCTGAGAAGGACAGATCCTACGAGTACAAGACGCATATGGAGGGCTCTATTGCAGTCTTTATGGGCGGACGTGTGGCAGAGCAGTTGGTCTTTGACGATTATACGGGCGGTGCTTCGCAGGATATCAAACAGGCGACCTCTATCGCGCGTACGATGGTTACTGTTTACGGTATGAGCGATACGCTCGGTGCCGTTTGTCTTTCCGGACAGCACGGTGAGGAGGTCTTCCTTGGCCGTGATTTCAGTGCCTCCCGCGATTATTCGGAGGCGACTGCGGCACAGATCGATGCGGAGATTCGTAAGATCGTTGATAAGGGATACGCTACCGCAAAGGAGATCCTGAGTCAGAATATTGATAAGCTGCACTTTATCGCACAGTATCTGATCCGTCACGAGGTGATGGACGGCAATCAGTTCAGGGCCGCAATGGATCAGAATGCAAGCGAAGAGGAGCTCGTTGCAATGGCGGAGGAGCGTGACCGCAAGAGTCGCGAGGAAAACCGTATTGCCGCGGAAAAGGCGGCGGCACGTGAGCGTCGCTTCGAGGAGGAGCGCGACCGTTTGACGCGTGAAGCGCTCGGTATGCCGGTGGAGGTCGTCGATGACGCGGACTCCTCTGACGAGCTTCCGCATTAAAAAACAATAAGAAAAAGAGCTGTCGGTGACAGCTCTTTTTCTTATTCAAATACAGACTCGATGATCTTCTCACACCCCGACGGAGAATAGCGCCAGCGGTCAATGTGCCTTGTGACTTGCGGATCGATGAAGTAACGAAGGGGCTTGACACTGCTTTCTTCCTCATGCACGTCGATGATGACGAGCTTGATCTTCATTTTTTCGGGGATGATGCTTTTGATGTATACCGCCGCGTTCATTTCGGGGAGAATGCCCGATTTCAGCTCGGCAAGCCCCGCAAGATTCGGCGCAAGCTCAATGAAGATACCGTAGCTTTCAACACTGCGAACGACGCCCGCTACCGTTTGCCCTGCCGAAAACAGGGCGGCGTTTTCCTCCCACGTACCGAGAAGCTCACGGTGGGTCACGTAGATACGCCCCTGCTCGTCAATGCTTTTGATTACGGCAAAGATGCGGTCACCAATACGAAAACGGCAACGCGGATGCAGGATGCGTGAAACAGAAATCGAATCGATCGACATCAAGGAGACGATGCCGCAGCCGATGTCAACGAAGACGCCGAAGCTTTCGATGTGCGTGACCTTGGCGGGAAGAACGTCACCCGGAAGAAGTGCGGCAATGAAATGTAAGGAGCATTCGCGCTGAGCCGCGCGGCGGGAAAGGATCGCCGTGATCTGGTTTCCCTCCTTGCAAAAGCCGATGATGCGAAAGCAGACGGGCTTTCCGACCCGCGTGAGGACGGCAATGTCCTTGATCGGTTCGTCGTTTGGCGTATACTGCACCTCTTTTCGCGGCATGATCCCGCGGATGCCGCAAAGATCGAAATGCAGATTGAATTCGTTGTCGCAAAGCAGGGCGGTGGATTCAAGTATTTTTTGACGTTCAAGTGCTTTTTCAAGTCCCGATAAAGAGGATAGGTATTCGTGGTTTTCGGGCAGTGATATAAGGGATCCCTCGGGTTTGTACTGATTCGTCATAAACAACCTCTTTTATTTTTAAATGATGGTACAGTGTATGACTGAAATCATATAAATAGACGTAAAAAAACGCGCCGCGGCGCGTTTTTTTACGATTAGAGATCCTTTAGTTTAAGCTGTGCCTCTGCATTTGTTTTTCCGTCTCTGCGTACGCTTTTGAGGTAGAGTGTGTCGCCGTCGCAGCAGCTGTAAATACTCAAAACCTCTCCAAGCGGAGCCTCATTGACGTAATTGATCACAAGAGACTGAGCGTATTTTCCGCGCATATCCTGCGTGCTGAGCAGCATATCGGGATAGCGCGTGTTGTTCATATGCATATTTTTGTCAAGATCGTCGTAAAGCACGGTGTAGCTGCCGACTCTTTCCATTTCCTCGGTCGGCTTGGGCATACGGAAGTGTGCGGGAAGATCGAGCGCGAGCGTTTCGTCGATCTCAAAATTCGCGTGGTAGCTGTCGACACGCAGTGGGTGGTGCGTATTCATATCAAGAAGCGCCCAGACCGAAACACCCTCCGCAACGACGATATCGCCGCGATAGATGCGGTAGAAGCGGTTAAAGCTGAAGCCACGGCTCTTACCCGCCCAGGACTGCGCGCGCAGCTCCTCGTAGGCGGCGATCGGCTCGTAGGTCAAAAAGCCGATGCGACTGAGAAAAAAGGTCTGTCCCTGCTCCATCAGCTCATCGTTTGAAGGGCCAAGCTCGTGCAGCTGCATATTTGCCGCCTCTTGCATATATTTCAAAACACCCGATGCGCGAAGCACTCCGTTGTAATCCGTATCGTGCGAATTGACCTTGATCGGTTCTGTCCATTTCATTTTTTCGTCCTCGTTTCCTCTGATCCATACGCATTATAGCAGAAAAGAGGCGAGGAGTCAAGTACTTATCCTGTCGTGATCGGACCGTCGCCGCCGACATAGTAGCGGTTTGGCGTTGCCTCGATCGGCTCGGGCAGACCGAAGCTAATGGAAATGGCGTTGTTCACCTGCCGCATGACCGTCTCGTCAAGATGTCCCATTTTTTCCTTCAGTCTGCGTTTGTCAAGCGTTCTGATCTGCTCTAAGAGGATGACGGAATCCTTTGCAAGACCAACCTTATCCGCATATACGTCGATGTGTGTGGGAAGCTTCGTTTTTCCCATACGGCTGGTGATCGCCGCCGCAATTACGGTGGGGCTATATCTGTTGCCCACGTCGTTTTGTACGATCAGGACGGGGCGAAGTCCGCCCTGTTCACTGCCGACGACGGGGCTGAGATCGGCATAATAAATATCTCCGCGTTTTATGTTCATACGCGCATCGCTGTAGCGAATCCTTTCTCAAAACTTTCTATCGTTATTTTTGGCGAATTTCCCAATCTTTTAATCAGGAAAATTCAGGGAATCGTTCGACAAAAAGAGGAGAGCTTCCTCTAATAAAAGTGTATCGTCGATTCTTCGTTTTGTGAAAGGCTACGGAAGGCTTCGTTGAAATGAAAAAACCGCCAACGCACGCCTTTTAAAAACGTGCGTTGGCGGTTTGCAGGAAAAACGGGGCTTCTTACTTATTTCATCAGCTCGTCTGTAAGTCGGATGATCTCCGGTGCGATCTTTTTGCGTTTTGCCGTGAGGATGGCGTTGTAAACGGGATAGGCAAGGCTTGCAAGCGTGCCGCCGATCAAGCCGAGAAGAATGCCGAAGACATAAGAGATGTTGCCAAGTGAGCTTCCGAGGTCGGTCATAATGAGGCTCATACCGAAGCCGAGCAAAAGCGCACCGACGATACCGAATATGAGCGATACAGTTTGTGCCGTTTGCGTTACGCCCGCATCCAGTCGGCGCAGACGCTCCATTGCATCCGTACTTTCCGTGGGCGGGGTGTATTTGTCACGGATGCGCTTGATCTCGGCTTGCTCCTCGGCGGAGTAGGTATAGGAAAATCCATTGGTGCGGTGTTCTTTTTTCATTTTGAGCCTCTGAGTTGTTTTAATTTTTTTGTGCTTCGCAGGATCATATAAAAAGCCATTCCTGCGATAAATCCAAAGACGGCAATGCCAACGCCGCCGAGCAGGTATTTTTGTGTGATTCTGTCCATCGTGCCGTCGCTGAAGGTGGTCAGCATCGTTGAGGTTAGGGTGAGCATAGAGGTAGAGGCCGCGGCAAGACCGATCGCCTTGGTGGCGGAAAATACGGGGCTGTTGTACCTTTTGTATTTTACCGCGCCGATGATCGCAACCGTGAAGGCCGTGAACGTATATGCCGCCATTGCGATCGCGGTGATCATATGATGCTGAAAGCTACGACCCCAGTAAAGCATAAAGAAAAGGATGAGCGAGAGTGCGAGGTTCATCAGAAGAAATGCCCAGCCGCAGACGCGGTATTTTGTCAGCTCATTTTGCATTTTATCATCTGTTTTATTCTTTTTCGTGTAAGAAAAAAGGTACAGACGCATCACTGCAAGACAGAAATAATACGCTCCGAGAGAATCAAACCAAAACGAGCGGTGATAAACACCAAGACCTATATGAAGCAGAGCGTAGGCAACGTTGAAAAACAGGGAAGAAATAAGCGAGACGTTTACGCGCAATGACGCGTCGTTTTGCCAGCGCTGATAAAATTTGTTGTTCGCCTTGAAGGACCTCGAAAAACGGATAAGGTGCGGAATCCTGATGCAAAAGACCGTCAGGGTGTAGGCGGCCATCGCATAAGAAATGTAAGAGGAAAGAGAATCTGCCGTAAAAACCAGAGCAGAAGCAATGAGCAAAGAGGCGGATGTGAAAAGAAGCGCGATCAGAACGGCGGGATGGGGGAGTAAGAACGCCTTACAGAGCTTTTTCCACGGCATCGGAGCATCTCCTGATCCTGACCGTAAAGGTCGAGCCTACGCCAACGGTGCTTTCTACGCCGATCTCGCCCTCTACGATATCAACCACGCGCCGAACGAGAGCAAGACCAAGTCCGTTGCCCTGGGTCGCGCGTGAGGTATCACCCTGATAGAATTTTTCAAAGATGTGCGCACCGACCTCGGTACTGATCCCACATCCCGTGTCGGACACCTTCACGGTGGCGTATTTTTCATCTGCAGTGAGCGAAAGAGTCACCTTGCCGCCATCCTCGGTAAACTTAAAGGCGTTGGAAAACAGATTGTTCCAGACGAGAGAAAGAAGCTCCGCATCGGCAAAGACAAGAACGCCGGGGGCGATATCGGTCTCAATTTCGATACTTTTTTTCTCCCATACGCTTTCATATTGAAGAAGGCTTTCGCAAAGCTGCTCACCAAGGTCAAAGGTCGTAAAATTAGGATAGATCTGCTGGTTTTCAAGTCGGTTCAGCTTCAAAACGTTCGTCATCATATCGGAAAGACGGCGCGAGGCGTCAGCGATCGCCCTTGCGTATTCGATGCGCTTTTCCTCGGATAGATCGGGTGCTTGCAAAAGCGTTCCGTAATTCTGCATCACGGCGAGCGGCGTTTTCATTTCGTGGGATACGCTGGCAACGAAATCGGTGCGGAGCGTTTCGATGCCTGATAGCTCCTCTGCCATCTTGTTGATGGCGTCGATGATTTCGTTGAAGCTATCGTCGGATGCGAATTTTTTGATCGGCTCAACGCGAACGCCGAAATCCCCTTCGATCATTTTTGCCGTTGCTTCCGTGATCCTACGGACGGGGCGCTCCACCGTAAGCTTGCGGCGTAGGTAATCGATCGTTGCCATCACGATACTGATCAGCACCACGTTCAGCATCGTGATCTTCGCGGCGAGCGTGATCTCCTCCTGCGTGAATTCCCTGCCGAGAGAGCCCTGCAGAGTTGAAATGAAGAGCATAATACAGCAGGTCGTTACGAATGCCGCCAATAAAAAGAAGATGAAGAAGTTGCTGAGCGTGCTGATCAGATTTTTGTATTTTTTGTCTTTTTTCATTTGATGACCGCCTTATATCCAAGCCCGTGGACCGTCTGTATCTCAAAGGAATGACAGTCTGCAAGCTTTGCACGGAGCTTCGTCATATATACGTCGACGGTCCGCGTGCTCGTTTGCGTATCTACGTCCCAGAACTCATCCATCAGCTGGGTACGCGTAAAGGTCTTCTTGGGATAGGACAGGAGCTTGTAGAGCAGATCGAATTCTCTTGCGGTCAGAGGAATGTCCTCGCCGTCAAGAGAGGCAGAGCGCTCGTCGGCATCCATCACGAAGTCGCCGATCTCCAAGCGACGGCTGGATGCGATCTTAAAGCGGCGCAAAAGCGCGCTGATGCGCAGGACCAGCTCGTCAAGGTCGATGGGCTTCGTCATATAATCGTCAATACCGAGACGGAATCCCCGCTGCTTGGATGCAAGGTCGTCGCGTGCGGTCATGAATAAAATCGGAATGTCGTTGTTGAGCGAGCGAACCGTCCTCGCAAATTCAAAGCCGTCAACCTTCGGCATCATAATGTCGGATATAATGAGATCGAAGGTCGTTTTATACATCCGATCGTAGGCTTCCTCGGCACCAAGACACCCGATTGCCTCGTATCCGTTTTCGTTCAGAAAGGAGCAAACCGAACGGTTGATATCTCTGTCATCCTCCACGACCAAAATCTTAAACATTTTTCCCCCTCCGCTGAGTGCGTTTTTTTCTATTATAGCATAGAAATGTTAAAGTTTTGTTTGCGTTTTCAATTTTTTGAAAAAATATCGGGCGACGTACTCGTCGCCCGATGCTTTTATTTCTTTGCCGCGTCGATGCGCGCTTCAGCTGCTGCCTTACGCTCGTTTGCCGCCGCGATCTGTTCGTCGCGCTCGGCTTGCATCATTGCCTTTCTTTTTTCGGGATCGAGCATAGCCTTTGCCTCCTCCCACTGCGCCTTCGACTCAGCCTTGGCGGCCGCAAAATTTGCCTTGTCGACCTCGTGCTGTGCTTTCGTGCTTTCCTTCATGTCTTTGAATGCGCTTTTAAAAAATGCCTTGAGTCCCATTGTTATTTTCTCCTTTATCGGTTTTTATTTTAATCATTGGAAGAGGTGTTTTCGTTTTGCAGGATCTTCTCGCTCAGGGCGTTGATCTCACCCTTGTATTTTTCGCGACGGCTTGAAAGAAGCTTTTTATAAAGCGCGTACGTACTGCTGACCATAGCGATGCCGGCACAGCCGACGGCGACGCCGGGGATCACGGCGCTTCCGATCACCTGCATTGCGAGGCACATACCCGTACCAAGCACGAGCGACCCTGCCGTGCCATAGGAGTATGCAAAAAGATTAGCAGGGCGCTTTACCTTTGCGTCAAGTGCGCGGAGCGCGTCAAGCTCGGTGAATTCCTTTTCCGTGTACTGTGCGCGGATCTTCTGTGCGATAAACTGCTGATCGTTTTTATTCATGATAAATACCTCTTTTCGTTTGATTTGTGCCCTCATTATAGCAAGCACTTATTTTTGTTTTTTTGACTTTTTGTTTGCGTTTTGTTAATCCGAAAATGATTTTCCGATCAATTCCTCGGTAAGCTGCAGGATCTCGGGAGTAAGCTCCTTTTTCCTCTTTTCGTAGAGATATCGATAGAGAGGATAGGCGGGGAGCATCGCGGACAGACCGAGGATCCCGATCGGGATCGAGGGCCAAAGCACGCTACCGAAGACCCCGAGCCCAAAGCACATTGCAACGCCGAAGATCAGCAAGCCGATGATACCGAGGCAGAGAGATTCGAGGGTGCCCGCTTCCTGTACCTTTTGATCGAGGGAGCGCAGCTGCGCCATTTTGTCGGTTTCGCCCGTGACGTATTTTTTCCTGATCCGCTCTACCTCGCTTCGTTGCTTTGCCGAGTAGCGGTATGAGAATATGTTGTTTTCCATTGTTTCCGTTTCCTTTCGCTGTGTGCGATGACAGTATACCTTTTTCTTTTTTCTGTTTTGCTTTCAAAACGTTTGTAAATTGTTAAAAACTGTTTTTGTGCCCGATTCGTTAAAAAAGCGGGGCAAAGATCTTGCAGACCGAACGCATAAAGCGCGTGTGGAGCTTTGAGCGCAGGGAGCTTGACGTGATCTCGATACAGCTTTCAAGCGTTTTTTCGAAATCCTGCTTCATATCCCTTATAGCAGAGGAGCGGTACATCCAAACGCCGTTTTCAAAATGGTGAACGAGACTGCGGTAGTCAAGGTTGATCGTTCCGATCATCGCATATTCGTCATCCGTGACGTAGCTTTTTGCGTGGATGAATCCCGGCTCGTACTCATAGATCCGAACTCCCGCTTTCAAAAGACGGGGATAAAAGCTTTGCGTCATAGTGAAGACTAGCTTTTTGTCGGGAATATGCGGCAGAATGATACGGACGTCCACACCGCGCAGTGCGGCGTTCTCAATGCAAAGGCACAGCTCGTTGTCGATGATCAGATAAGGGGTCGTGATGTACGCATATCGGGTAGCAGAATTCAAGATGTTCTGTATCACACTTTTTCCGACCCGACGCGCATACAGCGGTCGGGGACCGTCGCCGAAGGGGATGACGTATCCGCTCCCGCTCGGCGTCTGCTGTTTGGGATAAAGCTCAAAATCAAGGGAGGGAAGGCGTTTGACGTTGATGCCGTAGTCGGTCAGAAACAGGCGCGTCAGCTCCCAAACCGCCTCGCCCTCAAGGCGGATCGCTGTATCCTTCCAGTGCCCGAAGCGGTTTATTCTGTTGATATATTCGTCGGCGATATTCACCCCGCCCGTGAAGCCGACCTTCCCGTCAATGACACAGATCTTGCGGTGATTGCGGTTGTTGAATTCACTGTCCGCATTTCCGCGCAAGCGTGAAAAGGGCGTTGCTTCGATCCCGCTTTTTTTGAGGAGCTTGTAATAATTACCGGGGAGCGTGCTCATACAGCCGATGTCGTCGTAAAGCACGCGCACGGTCACGCCTTCGGCTGCCTTTCGCTTCAGAACATCCAGAATGGAGCTCCAGAACTCGCCCTCCTCTATAATGAAATACTCGAGGAAGATGAAGCGTTTCGCCTGCTCAAGATCTGAAAGCATTGCGTGCCACAGGTCTTCGCCGAGCGGATAATAGGTTTGCCGCGTGTTTTTGAAAACGCTTGCCTCAGAGATACGGCAGAGCATTTTTGCCTGCGCCGCAGCATGAGGGTTTTCCTCTTCAAGCTCGGCAAGAATCTTTGTGTTTTGATTTGCATAGGCATAGCGCTTTAAGTCGCTCAGACGGCGGATAAAGCGTTTTTCCAGTTTGCGGGAATAAAATAGAAAGTAGAGCATAAAGCCTGCGATCGGTAAAATGAGAACGAATAAGAGCCACGGGACCTTATAATCGGGATTGTCGTTTGAGGCGATGATGTTGATGACGCAAAAAATCTGTGTGATCCACGCCGCAATATAAAAATAGGGAATATAGTAGCAGCATAAAACGACCATGCCGATGATAGCGACGATCTCAAGGAGCGTCAGCATAAACGCAATGATATATCGTATGGGTACGTAATTGTATTCCCGCTCGATGATCCCTTTTCCTGTATGAACCGTATATTTCCTTTTCATCGTTTTTCTCCCAAGCAAAATCTGGCGATCCTATATCAATATGATATAAACGCTTTGTTTTCAAACGGTTGAGATTTTGTTTCCGTTTTGTTAAAGCCACGTGCGTTGCAGAAATAAAAAGAACCGACAAGGAAAATCCTTGTCGGTTCTTTGGATCGGTTCGCGTTTGCGCGAAAAAGCCGATAAGCTCAAGCCAGCGGTGCAGCATTTCTGCCCAGCGGGTGACGTAGGGATTCTTTTCATAGGGAATGCCGAGACCGTGATTCCCTCCGGAAAAATGTGAATTTCAACGGGCACGTTTACGGTGCGCATTCGGGTTGCATAGCGATAGGAGTTGATGACCGAAACACCGCCGTCGGTTGCGGTCGTTTTTTGTCGGCGGCAGGGTAATAGGTCAGCTCAACGTTCCAATCAACGGCAGGACCGTTTCATATATTCATAAAAAAGCTCCTTGTTGGAATTGGTATTTTCATTATAATGCACCGGAAACGAAAAATCGAGTTTTTTTGAATTTTCCTCGAAAAAAGTGGACAAGCCGATCTGATTATGCTATACTTAAGAGAGAAAAGAGGAGGGGAGACCGAAATGATAGGGTACGATCATATCGTTTGGGATTTTAACGGAACCATTCTTGACGACGTTGGGATCGGGATCGAATGCGTGAATATTCTGCTCGAGCGGTACGGACATCCGATCATCAAGGATCGGGAGACGTATTACCGCCTGTTCGGTTTTCCGATCGAGGAGTATTATCGCCGTGTCGGCTTCGACTTTTCGGTGACGCCGTATGAGATGCTGGCGCACGAATGGGTCGCTGAGTATCGGGTGCGTGAGGATACGGTACCGATTCGAGACGGTGCGTTGGAGCTGATCCGCTATTTTTCTGCCAAAGGTCTCCCGCAGACGGTGATCTCCGCAACGAAGGAGACGATGCTGCGTGAGCAGATCGAAAAGCTTGGACTCCTTTCATATTTTGAGGAAACAGTCGGGCGCGGAGATATCTACGCCGCGGACAAATCCGCCTTGGCTGTCGCCTGGCGAGAGCGGCGTATGCCGGGACGAACGCTGATGATCGGGGATACGGAGCATGATTACGAGACCGCACGCGCGGCGGGCTTTGATATCGTATTGCTTGAGGGCGGACATCAGCCGCGTGAACAGCTGATGCTTTGCGACTGTCCCGTGCTTGTCGGTTTTCCTGCTCTGATGGAGTGGTTACATGATCGAATGGGATAAAAAGGGCGAGCAATTTGTTCTTGAAAGCCGATGGGATCTGATAGAGCCGATCTCCTTTACTCTGACGCAAGAGGCGGGGCTGAGGATCAAGGCGTATCCGTCCGTCAAGGAGGCGGTCTGCGATTTTGAGGCGCTTTTTGCGGACGATCCGTTTTCCGATGCGGCGCTCGAATATTTATGGGGGCGGCTTGCGCTCTATATGGAAAAGTGGGGATACCGTGAGGACAGGTTTCGTGACCGTTACGGCTATATCCTCACGTGTGATAAGGATTCTGTGCGAACCGACAGGATCCTGCCGTCAACACGCAGACTTTGCGGTGAGGACGATCGGATCAATCAAACGACCTACCGCCTTCGCGACTCCGAAAAAAACGGATGCGTGATGTACGGGACCGAGCAGGATGGAGCGATCCTTTCCGTGGCGGTCAGCCATACGGGGGTGACGGCGGTGTCGACGGCGATCGAATTCGGCGTGGAGACGGCACCCGTTGCAAGACAGCGCGGCTATGCGGTATCGAATCTTGCGGCGGCGGTTTCTTCACTCGATCGCGGTGTGACGGCGTTTTACCGATGTCATCGCTACAACCTCGCCTCCTTATATACGGCAGAGTCGGCAGGCTTCGGTATCATCGGGCAATATTATCGTTACTTAGGGAGAAAAAAGAATGGCATATGATGCAGGCATGTTACGTGCCGTCCTTTATGAAATAAACGGGCGTTATCGGGATGCGCGGGTGGAGAAGGTCCTACAACCCGCGAAGGATGAAATCGACCTTCTGCTTCGCGCAGGGGGGCGCTCGGGAAGACTCGTCTTGAACGCGGGGAGCGGAAATTCACGCATATCGCTGAGCGAAAAAAGCAAAGAGAATCCGCCCGTTCCGCCGATGTTTTGCATGCTTTTGCGCAAGCATCTGAACGGTGCCAAGCTGATCTGTGCAGAACAGATCGGGTTTGAGCGTGTTGCAAGGCTTCGCTTCGCTTGCTTTGATGAAATGGGATTTCCCACCGAAAAAATGCTGTATGCAGAGGTGATGGGAAAGTACAGCAACCTGATCTTCACCGATGCGGAGGATAAAATCCTTGCCGTTTTGCGGAGCGTCGATTTTTCTGCCAGCCGCGTGCGGCAGGTGCTTGTCGGAATGCGTTACGAGCTGCCGCCGTCACAGGATAAGGTCGATCCCTTGACGGTGGACAAGGGGCGCTTTTTTGAATTGCTTGCTGAATATCCCGCCGAAAAAGCAGCGGATAAATTCTTCTCCTCGACCTTTCTCGGAGTTGCAACGAGCGTTGCGCGTGAGATCGCTTACCGCACTGGCGCAGAATTGATCGGTGATGTCCCCGCCGAGCGCCTTTGGACGGCGTTTGACGCGTGGTTTAAGGACGTGCGTGAAAACCGTTTCGTCCCGATTATGGCCATTGACCCGCAGGGGGCACCGATCGAATATTTTTATGCACCCGTGCATTTTTACGGGGGAGCGGCAACTGTAACGCAGTGCGCTGATTTTGCCGCGCTCCTCGACGCTTTTTACGGCACGCGGGATCACGCAGAGCGCATGCGTCAGCGTGCGGCAGATATCTCCCATCTTCTGACGCGCGCGGTGAACCGCCTGATGCGAAAGCTGGAAACGCAGCGCGCTGAGCTTTCCGCAGCGCAGGACGGTGAGCAGTATCGCCGATTTGGGGATATGATCACGGCAAATCTTTACCGCCTTTCGCGCGGAATGACCGAGCTTTTGGCAACCGATTATGAGTCGGACCCGCCGTGCGAGGTAAGCGTAACGCTGGATCACAGACTATCGCCGTCGGCAAACGCACAGAGAATGTACAAGCTGTATGCGAAATCCAAGAAAGCAAGGGAGGTACTGACCGAGCAGATCGCCGCAGCAGAGCTGGAGCTTTCTTACCTTGAAAGTGTTTCGGTCTTTTTGGAACGGGCACAGAGCGAGTCGGATCTTGTCGAGATCAGAGATGAGCTTTATCACGCGGGCTATGCGACCCGTATGAAAAATTACGTGCCCCAGAAAAAACAAAAATTGCGTCCGATCCATTACGTAACGAGTGGCGGGTACCGCGTTTTGTGCGGACGCAACAATACGGAAAATGACAATTTGACCTTTACGGTCGCCAAAAAGGGTGATCTTTGGTTTCACGCCAAGGGGGTACCCGGATCGCACGTGCTTCTCTTATGTGACGGAGAAGAGCCGCCCGCTGTGGACTATACCGAGGCGGCAGAGATCGCGGCGTATCATTCCAAAGCGAACACCGCATCGGTCGCCGTTGATTATACGCGTGTGAAAAACGTGAAAAAGCCGCCCGCGGCAAAACCGGGATACGTAACCTATAAAACGAATTACACGGCGTACGTAGAGCCGAATATTCACGAGGAGCTGAAGGCTGATGGTTGATCTTTTAGAGCTGCAAAAATATTTTATATTACAACATTTGAAGGCGGGCGACGTTGCCGTTGATTTTACAATGGGAAACGGAAACGATACGCTCTTTCTCTCATGCACGGTCGGTGAAAAGGGGCGCGTATACGCCTTTGATATTCAGGAGGATGCGCTGATCTCCACGCGCGCGCATCTGGAGGCGGAGGGGGCACCCGAAAATTACACCCTGATCTGCGCTTCCCACCACCGTGTCAAGGAATTCGTGCAAGAGCCGTTTCAGGCAGGGATGTTTAATCTCGGATATCTGCCGCGCAGCGGTCGAAAGACGGTCACAACGATGCGTGAAACCACGATGCCCGCGGTCGAGGCGGCGCTTGAGCTGCTGGCACCCGGCGGCATTCTGATGGTTGCCGTGTATCCCGGTCACGAGGAAGGGAATAAGGAGGGCGAGATGCTTGCGGAGTATTTTACGGGTCTCAGCCGCTTCAAGATCTGTGTGTCGCGCTTCAATATTATGAATTCGCCGACCTCGCCCTATTTTTTCATCGCCGAGAAAAAGTAAAAAAGCTGTCGCAATTTAGCGTGATACTCTTAACGGAGTATCACGCTAACTCTATTCGCCTTCGGCGAGTTCTATTGCTACGCAGTGATATTCGACTTGCGCCGAGTGATATTTGCTACGCAAGTTTAGGGCGAATAGAATATCACTGAATCCGCAAGGCTTCAATATCACTGTCGCTGTGCGACAATATCACTCTTTGCGTCAGCAAAGAATATCACTTTATACCGACAGAAAAAGAGATAACATTTCGGCGAACAACCGATTTGTTATCTCTTTCTGCTTGTAATATGGGTTTGGGCTTAGACCAATCGCATTGACCGATCAAATGCGATGCTCGCACTTAACGGTATTTTCAAATTCTCCGCTAAGAACATCACACATTTTGCGACAGCTTTTTTTATTCGTCCTCGTTTTCGGTCGTTTCCTTGACCGTAACGATCGCTCTTTCGATGCGGTGATCCTTGATCTCGTCGATCTTTACAGCGAGCTGCTCGGTTTCAAGATCAACGACGCTTCCGTCCTCCGGAATCGCGCCGAGGATGCTGAAAAGATATCCGCCAAAGGTGTCGCAGTCAATCTCTTCCTGCTCGGGAAGGATGATCCCGAGCGCCTCGAGCGTATCGGTAAAGGGTGCGCCGCCCGCGATCTGCCAGACGTTATTTTCAAGATGCAGGATGTCGGAAACCGATGCTTCGGCAGTTTTCTCCTCATCGGGAAACTCGCCGACGATGCATTCCAAAAGGTCCTTTACGGTGATGATGCCGCTGGTACCGCCGTACTCGTCAAGCACAACGGCAAAGAAGTCCTTTTGCTTTTTCATATTCTTGAAAAGGACGTCCGCCTTGACGCTTTCGGGGACGAAATAGGGGACCTTCGTCGCTTTTTCCATAACGCTTTCGCGGCTTCTGTCCTTTAAGCGGTAGTAGTCCTTCGCATTCAGAACGGCAACGACGTTATCGACCGTACCGTCGCAGACGGGATAGAAGGAGTGTCGCCCCTCATCAATCGTGCGATCCCATTCCTCGGCCGTTTCCTCCATCCAAAGCATCGTGATATCGGTTCGGCGCGTGGAAAGCTCACCTGCTGACAGATCGTTGAATTCGAATACGTTCTGTATCAGCTCCTTTTCGTCCTCATCAATCGTGCCCTTTTCACTTCCCGCATCCACCATCATTTTGATTTCGTCCTCCGTGACACCCTCGTCAATCTCGTGGGGATTGATGCCAAAAAGACGTAAAATGAGGTTGGTGGAGAGCGTTAAAAGGAATACGATGGGAGCAAAAAGCTTGGCAATAAAGGCAATCGGACTCGCAAGCACAAGCGCCAGCTTTTCCGATTTTTTCATAGCGATCCGTTTTGGAACGAGCTCGCCGAATACAAGCGTGATATAGGATAGGATCAGCGTGATCAGAACGACAGAGCCCGTGTGCAGGATGGAGGCGTACTCCTCACCGATCCCGAGCTTATGAAAAAGCTTGACGAAAAGATCTGCAAAGTTGTTAGCGGCAAAGGCACTTCCAAGGAAGCCCGAAAGTGTGATCGCAACCTGAATGGTTGCTAAAAACTTTGCCGGGTTTAGTGTAAGGCTTTGCAAGACCTTCGCTTTTTTGTTGCCGCTTGCCGCAAGCTGTGAGAGCTTCGCGTCATTCATTGAGATGACCGCGATCTCAGCGCATGCAAAAATCGCGTTCAGAAAAATCAAAAGAAGCTGAAAGAGAAGGGAGAGCCATATGTTATAATCGCCCATTTTGTTGAATCATTCCTCCAAATTTGTTCGTTAAATTCTAAAAAAGCAAAAAAGCACAGCCGGACCTAGTTGTGTAGGTCAGGCTATGCTCTCAATTTTATGAATACTTCGGGGCACGTCTAAATCGCCGCTTATCATTTTGTAACCTTTCAAATGAATTGTACTACTAATATCATACACAAAAAAAGAGGATCTGTCAATAGGTTTTCAAAAAGAAACGGGCGCATGCGCCCGTTTCTCGCTTTTTTGATCATTTTTCGGCATCCTGCATTTTTTCGTAAAAGACCTTTCCGTCTTTTACGGTCGCCGTAATTCTGTCGCCGCCCTTGATCCGTCCCTCCAGCATCTCGCCCGAGAAGGAATCCTCTATCATATGTGTGATTGCGCGGCGCAGGGGGCGCGCGCCGTACACGGGATCAAAGCCCTCCTTGGCAACGAGCTTGATGATCTCGTCTGTGAAGGTGACCTCGACGTTCAGCGCATCCATGCGGCGCTTGACGTCCGTCAGCATAATCTCTGCAATTTTCTCGATGTCGGAGTCTGAGAGCTTGTTGAAGATGATGATCTCGTCCAGTCGGTTAAGAAATTCAGGTCGGAAGGTGCTCTTCAGTGCCGCCATAACGTCGGCATCGCGCTTTTTCTTGTCGTCGGATGCGGTTTGATCAGGGTTGCTGAAGCCAAGTCGCTTCGGCTCCGTAATGTTTCCCGCGCCAACGTTTGAGGTCATAATGATGACGGTGTTCTTGAAGTCAACGCGGCGTCCTTGCGAGTCGGTCAGAATTCCGTCCTCGAGGATCTGCAAAAGCAGATTGAAAACGTCGGGATGTGCCTTTTCGATCTCGTCAAACAGAACGACAGAGTAGGGCTTGTGACGGATCTGCTCGGTCAGCTGTCCGCCCTCGTCAAAGCCGACGTAGCCGGGAGGCGAGCCGATCAGCTTCGACACGCTATGCTTTTCCATATACTCAGACATATCAACGCGGATCATTGCGTTAACGTCGCCAAACATCACGTCGGCAAGCACCTTCGTCAGCTCGGTTTTTCCAACGCCCGTCGGACCGAGGAAAATGAAGGAGCCGATGGGACGCTTGGGATCCTTCAGCCCCATTCTGCCACGCTTGATTGCGCGTGCAAGCAGGTCGACGGCAGTATCCTGACCGATCACGCGTTCCTTTAAGATCTTGTCAAGCTTGCCAAGACGCTCGCCCTCCTCCTCGGCGAGTCGGCGGACGGGAATGCCCGTCCAGGCGGTGACAACGTCGGCAATATCGTCGGTATTTACAGTCAACGCAGCATCGCCCTCCGCCTTTTGGTGCGCTGCCGCTTTCTCCTCAAGGTCCTTTTTGAGCTTGCTTTCGGTATCGCGCAGGGTTGCGGCTGCCTCGAAATTCTGTGCGCAGATCGCCTCTTCCTTTTCACGGGCGATCTTTTTCAGCTCTTCCTCAAGCTCACGCACGTCGATCGGTGAGGTGCAGCTTCTGATCCGAAGCTTCGATGCCGCCTCGTCAATCAGGTCGATCGCTTTGTCAGGGAGATAACGGTCGTTGATATAGCGCTTCGAATGGCGGACTGCCGCCTCAATCGCTGCATCGGAGATCTTGAGCTTATGGTGCGCCTCGTATTTGTCGCGCAGTCCGCGAAGGATGAGAATGCTCTCCTCGGGGGAGGGCTCTCCTACCATGACGGATTGGAAGCGACGTTCAAGCGCGCTGTCCTTTTCGATATGCTTACGGTATTCGTTGATGGTGGTGGCGCCGATCACCTGCATTTCGCCGCGGGCGAGCGCAGGCTTCAGGATGTTTGCGGCATCAATCGCCCCCTCTGCCGCACCGGCACCGACGAGCGTGTGGATCTCGTCGATAAAGTGGATGATATAGGGATTTTTGCCCACCTCCTGCATTACGCCCTTCAGGCGCTCCTCAAATTCACCTCTGTATTTTGCCCCCGCGATCATTGAAGAGATATCGAGTGTAACGATCTTCTTGTTCTTCAGGATGTCGGGAACGTTGTTCTCAACGATCCTTTGGGCGAGTCCCTCTACGACGGCGGTTTTTCCGACGCCCGGCTCACCGATCAGGCAGGGGTTGTTTTTTGTGCGGCGGGAAAGGATCTGGATCACGCGTGAGGTCTCTTCGTCACGACCGATCACGGGATCGATCTTTCCCGATTTTGCGAGTGCAGTCAGGTCGCGACCAAAGCCGGAAAGGTTTGGCATATCCGAAAGCGTCGATGATTTTGCGCCCTCGGGGGAGGCTGCCTCGCCGCTTTGCTCATTTTTTTCAAAGAAGCTCAGAAGCTCATCGGAAAGCTCAGCGGGATTCACGCCGAGAGAGCGGAGAAGTCTCACGGCAACGCACTCGGTCTCGCTCAGAAGAGCAAGAAGGAGATGCTCGGTGCCGATATAGCTGGTCGCGTATTTTTCGGATATACGCGCGGAAAGCTCAATAATCTTTTTTGTGCGCGGGGTCATATCCGTAGGGGAAACGTTGGTTTTTGTGCCAAGACCGCACGCGGTGCCGATCGCCTCCTTTAAGCGTTCGCTATGAAGCCCCTTGCTTTCAAGCATCTTGGCGGCGATACCCTCGCTCTCCGTCAAAAGACCAAACAAGAGATGCTCACTTCCAATATAGGTGTGCCCGAATTCGCCTGCGGCGCTCAGGGCACGGGTCAGCGCATTTTGCGCCTTTTGTGTGAAACGGTTGTTCATAAATTCTCCTTTCAGGCGTTCTCGCTTTACGCAAGTGCTGCTGCGACAGTCCTTGCGCGGGCAAGGTCACGCTTGTATTCCTCAGGCAGATCCTGCGTACCCTCTTCACTTTTTGTGCCAATGCTTACGGTTGCGGGCATTGCCTCAAAGAGAAGCGAATCCAGCATTTCATAGGTCAGATGCCCGTTTTCTTCAAGCGAGAGACCCAGGCGAAGATCTGCATATAATTTCAAAAATTCCTCGGATGAGAGAAGGCGTGCGTGGCGGAATACGCCCTCCGCACGGCTTGCTCTGTCAATCAGCTTATAGAATGCCGCACCCTGCACCGATTGGCGAAGGCGGCGCTCCTGCTCGGCAATCTGCGAGACAATCTCGCGCACCTTTTTGAGCGTCCCCTCCTCGGTGATGCCGAGCGTGACCTGATTTGAGATCTGGTACAGACATCCGCTGGCATCCGATCCCTCGCCGTACAGACCGCGAACGGCGAGTCCAATCTTCTGAAGCTGGAGCTTAAGCGGTTCGATCTGACCTGCCATCGTAATGGCCGGCAAAAACATCATCACAGAGACACGCATAGCCGTACCGAGATTGGTGGGGCAGTGCGTCAGATATCCAAGCTTTTCATCGTAGGCATATTCTAAATGCTCGTCAAGAAGGTCGTCGATTTCGGTAGCACCCACATAAGCATCTTCGATTGCGAGCCCGTTTTTGATACATTGAATGCGAAGGTGATCCTCTTCGCAGACCATCAGCGCGGTATCTCTTTCGTTTTGCGTGATCAGGGCACGCGGTGTACTTTTTTCAGCAAATTCGGGGCTGATATAATGCCGCTCGCAAAGAGACAGGGCTTGCAGATGCGAAAGGTCAGCCATATTGCGGATCTCATATCCCGCCTCTTTTTCAAACAAGGAGGTAACCTTTCGGATGATCTCCTCCGCCTTTGCGGGCGTTAATCTTCCCTCAAAGGGGTAATCCGCAAGATTGCGTGCCAGACGGACGCGTGTGCTGACAACTACGTCTTTTTCGTTTCCTTTTTTCTGATACCAATACATCGTCTATCCCTCACTTTCCGCTTTCCAGCGTGCGGATCCTGTCGCGCAGGCTTGCCGCCTTCTCGAATTCCTCAGCGGCGATCGCGGCCTGCAGGTCCTTTTTCAGTGCTTCGAGCTCGGCGCGCTTCTGACTTTGCGCGCGCAAGCGCTTGGGCGTACGGCCGATATGGGTGGGATTTCCGTGGATCGAGCGGAGCGTACCTGCAAGCTCCTCCTCGAAGATCTCGTAGCATTTCGGGCAGCCCGCCTTTCCGCTCTTTGCAAGATCGCGGTACTGTGCACCGCAAAGCGGGCACTTTTTATCCGCGGTTACGGTCGGCGCGCTCTTCCCGAATAAGGAGCTGTAAAGCTGACCGCCGAACGGGTCGAAGCTCTCAAACGCGGAGGAGAAGAGCGAGTCGAGAGGATGCTCCCCCTCGGGATTCAACTTTTTGGCGCAGACGGAGCAAAGAGCCATCGATCTTTTCTTTCCGTTTATCGTTTCCTCGTAATAATAGGTTGCGTGATTCTTTTTACAGTTTTGACACAGCATCGTTCTTCACACCTTTCTCTTTCTATTTTAATTCATACGTGTTAGAATAATTTGTCGCATGATGTCAGCGCGGACGGAATTTTTCAGCGCACGGTCGGGAATTGCCTGCAGAGCCTTGTTCGAAAGGGAGGCGGCGGCTAAAAGCGCCTCGCTTGCGTCAAGCAAGCCGTTGTCCTTCAGGTTGCGAACGTATGCCATCGCCTCGTTTTCCTCCAAATGATCACCGATCGCGTGGAAAAAATGCATCAAATATTCGTTTTTGTGAATCTGTTTACGTACGATGCGAACGTAACCGCCGCCGCCGCGGCGACTTTCAATAATATATCCGCGTTCCGGTGTGAAACGCGAGGTAATGACGTAATTGATCTGACTTGGCGCGCACCCTAAGCGCTCCGCCATATCGTTGCGCTTGATGTCGAGCGTGCCGCCGCACTCCTCGAGCATTGTCTCAATCATTTTTGCGATAGAATCGGAAATCAGCATTTTTTGCCTCCTTTTCTTTTTTACGCCCTCATTATATCCGAAAAGTCAAAGAAAGTCAAAGTCAAAGAAAGTCAAAAACAAAAAGGCGCAATCGATTAGAGGCGATTACGCCGAAATATCTCGTTTTTTCTAACGAAATCTCGTTTTTTTGTTTTTATGCCAACGGAAAATGTCGGGACTGATGCTGATACTCTGCCGTCATATGCTTCCAAAGGCTCGCATCCACGACACCCGAGGGAGGCAATCCGTAACGGCGGCCGAGGTTGCGCGCGGCATATACGTCCGCACGGGTGAAGCGTGCTCGGTCAGGGAGCATTTGCTCGCTGACAGGCGGACTCAGAGCATACAGTACCGATTTGACGATCCCGACGTCAGCCCCGCGTGAGCCGAGTGAGATCGGGAGTGCATCGGGGGAGATCAGCAAAGGCGGCTCCTTGCCACGAAGCGAATTGCGGTATGCGACATACAGCGCATCCCAGGTCCTGCGATCCACGTCGCCGTCGGGCGGAAGCCGCAAAAGGCGTTGGAATGCCGTTACTGCCGCGCGTGTGCTGTCGCCGTAAATGCCGTTGATGACTACGTGCGGTGTTAAGTTTAACGCATAAGAGACCTCGCGCAGATATT
>JAFTLE010000071.1 GCA_017452895.1 Clostridia bacterium | reverse complement strand
TCACAGCCCGGCGCGCAGTCCGGCTTGCCGCATCCGTATTTCTCGCCTCTGTCATAGTAGACTTCGGAACAGGGACCGCACGGGCCTGCGCCGTGCTCCCAGAAGTTGTCTTCCTTGCCGAAGCGGTAGATCCTCTTGGCGGGAACGCCAATCTTTTTGTTCCAGATCTCAAAGGCTTCCTCATCGTTCTCATAGATGGAGGGCCAAAGCAGGTCGCCGGGGATCTCCAGCGTCTCGGTCAGAAACTCCCATGCCCACGGAATCGCCTCGTTTTTGAAATAGTCGCCGAAGGAGAAGTTGCCGAGCATCTCAAAGAAGGTGCCGTGGCGCGCGGTGTGGCCGACACGCTCAAGGTCGGGCGTGCGGATGCACTTCTGACAGGTGGTCACGCGGTTTCGCGGCGGGATCTCCTCACCCGTAAAAAACTTCTTCATCGGTGCCATGCCCGAGTTGATCAGAAGAAGCGACTTGTCATTGATCGGAACGAGCGGAAAGCTCGGCAGGCGCAAATGCCCCTTGCTCTCAAAGAAAGCAAGATACTTTTCGCGCAAATCGTTAAGGGACGTCCACTGCATAAGAATACCTCCTCTGCCGAAGCAGAAATTCACATATTTTTACCATTATATTATACACCATATGCGGAAAAAGTCAATAGAAGGGTGAAAAAAAGGCTGTCGTAAGACAGCCCGTTTTTCGTGTTGAGGGTCAGCCGACGAGGAAGGCGCCGGGGCGGATATAGGTACCTCCGGAGGCGGGAATCTTCACTGGCAGGTCGCTCTCAAATCGGAAAATGCCGAGCTTCGAGCCTGCACCCGCGGTGATTGAGCCGCCAAGCTAGCCGATTTTTACGCTCTTTTTGCCTTTGACCCATTCCTCAAAAATCAATTTTGCAAACCTTGCTTTACAATTTTATGCTGTCGCCCAGCGGCAAAGAATAAATAAGGACCTCGTCGGGTGCCTGCCCGAACAGGGAGACGCACGCCTTTACATAATAGGAGAGCTGCCCGCCGTGGCGCGAGACCAGCCGCTCCCTTGCGAGGGCACGGTCATTCAGCTCCTCCCGCGTCAAGCGGTCGGTCTTGTAATCGAGCAGGACGAGACCGCCGTCGGCGCGGCGGTAAACGCAGTCCATAACGCCCTGTACCGTCAGCGTTTCGCCAGCAAGGAGCGCGCGCTTTTCACCGACGGCGGTGAATTCCGACGCGGGGAGCGTGATATGGAAGCGCGTCTCACGGTGAAGCTCTGTGGCCGCGAGAAGCTCGGCGAAGGTGCGCGAGGCACAAAACGCCTCGATCTCATCCAGACGGACGCGCGCGGCATCCTCCCGCGTCAGGAAGCCCTTCTCGGTGAGGCGGGAAAGCTCCGCCGCCGCACCCGTGCGCTGAAGGCTTGAAAGGTCGCAGAATTGCAGATAAAGGTGGGTCGCCGTACCGCGGCGCGCGCTCTCCTTGCCGTCGTCACCGCCAAGGAAGGCGGGGCGGGTCGGTACGAAGGGGGCATCGCTCTCAGCGGGCGGCGGAGCATCCTCCTCCATCTCGTCAAGCACGGAGGGGTAAAGGTGCGAGACCGAGATCTTGCGCGGCACGCCGAGCATATGCGCGTAGGGGTAACGATAGGCAAACCGCTCGGAAAGCAGCGTTGTGAGTGCGGGATCCTCTGCCACAGTCGGCGTTCCTTCTGCCGCTACCGCCGTCTTCTTTTCGGCGGGGCCGTTACCCGAAAGGCAGAGCGGCGCTCTGCCGCCAGGCATACCGCCCGTTGCGGCGAGCATCCAGAAAAGGCTGTTCGCGCCGTGCAGGACCGTCTCACGCGAGAGGGTGCGTGCCGCCTGCGCGATCTCCGCCCTATATTCCTCGGGGCGCTTGTTTACGCTACCCGTGATGTAAAGCCGCTCACGCGCACGGGTGAGCGCGACATAAAGCACGCGCAGCTCCTCCTCGTTTTGCGAGATATCGATGGCATCAAGGACGGCGAAGCGGGCGGGATGCTCGATCGAGACGACCCCGCTCTCGTCGTTCATCCGCATCGCAAGCCCGAGGGCGGGATGATAGACGAGATTTTGCTTCTGATGCGGTCGGTTGAAGCGCGTGCCGCAATCGCAGACGAATACGACGGGGAACTCAAGCCCCTTTGATTTATGCATCGTCAGGATGCTGATCGCGCGACTGCTCTCGGAGGGCGATTTGATATCGGCGAATCGCTTACCTGCGGCAACGATCTCGTTGATATAGGCGATGAAGTTGTAAAGTCCCTTGTAGCTCCCCGCCTCAAAGCGGCGCGCGTAGTTGTAAAGAAGCAGAAGATTCTGCCGCCGCCCCGATCCGTCGGCGTGCATCGAGAGCAGACCCGTTTCGCTGTAAAGCTCCCGCAAAAGGCGGTCGACGGGCATTCCCTCGGCGCGGGCACGCCATTTTTCAAGAAAGCGGATCAGCTTTTCGCACTTTTCGTTCGGCTTTTCCGCGTGATAGGAAAGAAGCGTGTCGTAGAGCGAGCGCGAGCGGTCGGCGTCACCGAGGCGGCGTAGCTCCATCATCTCCTCCATCGAGAAGGAGAACAGCGGCGAGTGCAGAAGCCCCGCGAGGTAGATATCCCTGTGCGGATTGTCGATCGCGTTGAGAAGCGAGAGGGCGAGCAGGATCTCGGGATTTATAAAGAACTCGGTGTTCTCGTCAGCCGTCGAGTCGAGTCCGCGGGCGCGCAGGGCGCGTGCGTAGATCGCCGTCTTTTCCTTGCCCGTGCGTAGAAGGATCGCGATATCCGACGGCTCAATCTGCTTGCCGTCTTGAAGCCGCGCACCGCTTTCCAAGAGGCGCGAGATCTCCTCCGCAACCCACGCCGCCTCCGCACTGATCTCCTTGACCTCGGCGACGGGATCCTTCTCCGTCGGCTGATCGTCGCGGAAGAAGAGCGCGGTGGTAACGGGGGTGTCCTGCGGCGGAAGCTCATATTTTTTTGAAAAGATCAAATTATCGTCCGCGGTGTAGCCGATGCTGTCGCCCGCGAGGGTGAAAAGCGGGGTGAAGATATCGTTGACGAGGTCGATGACGACCCGATCGCATCGGAAGTTGTTCGACATAAAGATCGAGGCGGCGTCCCCCGCCTCCGACAGCGGCGGAAATTTCGCACGCAGATCGGCGAAGATCGACGGCTCCGCGTGGCGGAAGGAATAGATGCTTTGCTTGATGTCGCCGACCATAAAGCGGTTACGCGGCTTCGAGATCGCCTCAAAGATCTTATGCTGGATCACGTTGACATCCTGATACTCGTCGATGTAGATCGCGTCAAGCCCCTCGCCGACGGCGCGTGCGATGGAACTCGGCTCTCCGTCATCGTAAAAGAGGCGATAGGTCAGCCGCTCAACATCCGAAAAGTCAAGTACGCCGCGGCGTTGCTTTTCCGCAAGGAAGCGGGCATCAAAGAGCGACAGCACCTCAAGGAGCAGCGCCATACGGTCCGCAAGCGCGGCGTAGGAGTCGTGCCACTGCTCCTCGGTGTAGGCGTACTGCCGCGAAAGCAGCGCTTTCAGCGTGTCGCGCAGACTCTTGCAAAAGCCGTCGAGCGCCACCGCCGACGGCGGCTTTTCCGACCCTCGCTTTGCCGACGGGAGGGTTGGGAATTTCAGTTCCCTTAACTGCTCACGCACGGCGGTGTAGCCGTCGGAGAGGGCGGCTTGAAGAAGCGAGAGAGCATGGAGATATTCCTCGATCTTCGGGATGTATTTTGTAAACAGTTCGTTACATTCGTCGCGGATACAGTCAAGAAGCGTGGGGAGCGCTTTGGTGTAGTGCGCGAGCAGCTGCTCGGTCCGATCCTTGATAAACCCGCCCGCGCGGGTCGAGAAGATCGGTGCGTCCTTTTCGCTTGCGTAGCTCTTTGCGTTTTTGGAAAGCACGCCGAGCGGATCCTCCTGCCCCTGCAGGGTAACATAGGTTGAGATCAGAACATCGGCAAGCTCGGCTTCCGAGCGCGCCGAGACGAGGTCCGCGGCGAAGACGGCGAAGGCGTCGCCGTCAACGGAGGGCAATTCGCCCGCAAAGAGGGCATCGATCAGCTCGTCCATCACGGTGTGCATCAGAAGGGCGCGCTCCGCCTCGTCACTCACACGGAAGGTGGGCGAGATCCCGAGGGCGGCGGCGTTTTGCTTGACGATAAAATTACAGTAGCTGTCGATCGTGCTGACATGTGCGGAGGGTAAAAGGACGAGCTGGCGCGCAAGGCGCTGATTCTCGGGGTCGCGCCGCAGGGCGTCGGTGAGTGCCGCCTCAATGCGCTCACGCAGCTCCGCTGCCGCCTTCTTCGTGAAGGTGACGACCAGCATCCGCGACAGATCGGCAGGATGCGCGGGGTCGATCAGCGAGGAAATGATGCGCTCGGTGAGCGTTGCAGTCTTACCGCTCCCCGCGGCGGCGGAAACGAGCAGGGTGCGGTCCCGCGTATCAATTGCCGCGCGTTGGGCGGGGGTCCAGATCCTTTCAGCCATAGCTCCTCCTTAACCGAATTGCTTGATCGGCTTGATCGCGTTGCCGCCGTCAAAGGCGCGCACCTCGCCGAGGGCGAAGAAGCCGTTGTTATCGTGCAGGCGCACGCGCGTGCCGAGAGGGAGCGAGCAACCGAGCTTATGCAGATAGATCTCCACACCGTTTCTCGCTAGATGCGCGAAAAAGGCGGGAAGCGTGATGCGCTCAAGGTCACAGAAAATATGCTCCGTCGGATAGAGCAGGGCGGCACGCGCCGCGGGGTCGAGTGCCTCCAGCTCCTGCAGCGTGTGTGCCGAGGAAAGCGGAAAGCCGGCCGCCTCCGTGCGTTCAAGGCTTGCCATCGCACCGCCACAGCCGAGGGCTTGTCCGATATCGGCGCAAAGCGTACGGATATAGGTCCCCTTCGAGCAGTGAACGTCAAGCGTGTAGTCGGTGTCGCTTACGCGCTCTGCACGAAGGGCGTATACCGTGATCCTTCGCGGGGTGCGCTCGATTACCTCGCCCGCCCGTGCCAGATCGACGAGCTTGCGACCGCCGACCTTCAGCGCCGAGTACATCGGCGGCGTATGTAAGATCTCACCGCGGAAGGCATCGAGTGCTGAGCGCACGCGCGCCTCGTCAGGAATGGCGTCCGAGGTCGAAAGAACGCTCCCCGTGGTATCCTCAGTATCGGTCGTGATGCCGAGGCGCAGGGTGGCGCGGTAGTGCTTGCCCGACTCGAGCATATATTCGCTTGCCTTCACGGCGCGGCCGAGCAAAATCGGCAAAACGCCCGTCGCCATCGGGTCGAGCGTGCCCGTGTGCCCTGCCTTCACGCCGTCGAAAAGACGGCGCACGCGGCTGACCGCGCTCTGCGAGGTCATACCCGCCGACTTATAGAGAATGAGGATGCCGTTTGCCGATTCAGACATAATTTCGTTTCCTTTTTTATTCGTTTTGCCTTGGGATGCGCGTGCCAATATGGACGAGCAGCTCGTAAATACTGCGCCCCGATGCCGCGGCGATGCTTTTGATATTCTCCCCCTGCCTGTCGTAGACGGTCACGCGGTCGCCGCGTGCGGGGAAAAGTCCCCGCGGCAGGCGCAAAAAGCAGGAATCCATCGAGACCCGCCCGACGATCTCACAGGGGTGACCGCGGAGCGTCATAAAGCCGCCCGCCGCATTTTGCGGAATGCCGTCGGCATAGCCGATATTGATGAGGGCGATACGCTCGCTCCTTGCCGCACGGTGTGCGCCGCCGTAGCCGATACTGTCGCCCGCGCGGAGAGTAAAGGTGCGTATGACCTGCGCTGACAGCGTTAAAACGGGGGTGAGTTCGGGATGACCGTAGCCGTAAAGAAAGAGACCCGCACGCGCGTGTGAGGCACCCGCCGCGCCGTAGCGGAGCAGTCCCGCGCTCGCGCACAGGTGGGTATCGGCACAGGGGTAACGCCGTGCTGCCGCAAAAAAGCGGGCGATCTGTGCGGAGGCGATCTCTGCCGAGTCCGCCGCATAAAGGTGCGAAAAGACGAAACGCGGCGAAATATGTAAAGGAAGGTTGTCATACGGGAAGCCGTAGCGGTGCATTCCCGTGTCGATTTTCAAGGCGTAGCGGTCGGTGTGTGCCGTGATCGCCGCAAGACTCTCCCGGTCGTGTGCCGTGGGGGTGATTCCTGCCGCGACGAGGGCGGAAAGCTGCGTGTGCGGCGTATGCCCAAGCACGAGGATCTCAGCGCGCGGGAGCAGGGCACGCAGGGCGAGCGCCTCCTCTGCCGTGGCAACGGCAAAGTCGGAACAGCCCGCGGAAAAAAGCGTTGTGGCAACAAAGCGCATGCCGTGGCCGTAGGCGTTTGCCTTCACCACCGCGATCGGGCGCGCGGGCGCGATCCGACGCAAAAGAAAGCGGTAGTTCTGAAGCAGTGCCGCCGCCGAAAGATGGGCGAGCGGACTCATTTTTCGATGCGAAGCGACATCCCGAAATCATGCCCGGTGAATACAATGGAAAGGGGGATGGGGTCGCCGTCGGCAAAGCGCAGGGTATAGGTGCCCGCGTCGGTCGAAAGGACGGTTTCGGTCACGCCGTCCCGCTGATCCGTGCCCGCGATCTGCGCGGTTTGCGGAATGTCGAGCAGGGAAAAGATCTGCAGTGCCGCTGTCGCGTCGGACAGCTCCACCTCATGCTCGGCGTAGGAGGCGTAGACCTTCTCCCCCTCCTGTCGGAAGGAGAAGCCCGAAAGCACCGTCGGCTCAAGATAGGTCAACGTGCGGACTATGCCGTCTGCGGTCTTGGTTTGTGTAAACCTTGCTTTATATTCCATTCCGTCAAGCCGAAAGCTGCCGACAAAGGAGAAATCGCCGTCCTGATAGGCGAGCGTGCCGTTTTTCTTTTCATCGGAGCAGGCGCAGAGAAGGAATGCGGTACATAAAAGCAAAAGGAGTAGCTTTTTCAAAAATCATCACCTCGGAGATTATGTATATGCGCGCGCTCCGAGGGCATTGCCTGTCTTACTGATATTGTACCACAAAAGGACGTGAAATGCAATTGCGAATACGTATTTTTGGCAAAACGCGAGAAAAATAAAAATTTCACAAACCCCTTGCCAAGCGGCGGCTTTTGTTGTAAAATAATAAGGAAAGACACCTTATGAAAAAGGAGATATTTTATGAAGGCAGTTATCACCGTGACGGGAAAGGACACCGTCGGCATTATCGCAATGGTCAGTCAGGAGTGCGCGCGCTACGGCGTCAACATCGTTGACATCAGTCAGAGCGTTATGCGCGAATACTTTGCAATGATCATGCTGGTTGAGATCGAGGGACTTTCGGTCGCCTTTGCCGATTTTGCAAAGGCGCTCGCAGAGCAGGGACAGGGCCGCGGTCTTGACATCCGCGTGATGCACGAGGATATTTTTAACTCGATGCACCGCATTTAAGGAGCCGATATGCTGAATACGAACGACATTCTTGAAACCATTCATATGATCCGTGAGGAGAACCTCGACATCCGTACGGTGACGATGGGTATCTCCCTGTTCGACTGCGTTTCGGACGATCCGAAGCGGCTGGAGCAGAAAATATACGACAAGATCACGGGCACGGCAAAAAACCTTGTTCCCGTGGCAGAGGAGCTGGAGGCGCGTTACGGCATTCCGATCATCAATAAGCGCATCTCGCTCACCCCGATCTCGCTCGTTGGCGGCGCACTGTCGCCCGAGGGCTACGTCCGCATCGCCGAGGTGCTGGAGCGTGCGGCGGGGAATCTCGGCGTCAATTTCATCGGCGGCTTTTCCGCACTCGTACAAAAGGGAATGACCGTCGGCGCGCGCAACCTCATCACCGCGATCCCCGAGGCACTTGCGACGACCGCGCACATCTGCTCGTCGGTCAACGTTGCCTCGACCAAGGCGGGCATCAATATGGATGCTGTCGCCGAGATGGGAGAGGTTATGAAGCGTGCGGCATTCCTCACGCGGGAGAACGATTCAATCGGCTGTGCGAAGCTCGTCGTCTTTGCCAATATGCCTGAGGATAACCCCTTTATGGCGGGTGCCGTACACGGCATTGGCGAGCCCGACTGCGTCATCAACGTCGGTGTTTCGGGTCCCGGGGTCGTCGCCTCCGCCATTCGGCGTGAGGGTGCTTGCGATTTCTCCCGCCTCGCCGACACCATCAAAAAGACGGCGTTTAAGATCACGCGCGTCGGTCAGCTGATCGCCGCCGCCGCGGCTGAAAAGCTCGGCGCACCCTACGGCATCGTTGATCTGTCTCTCGCACCCACGCCCGCGGTCGGCGACTCGGTCGCCTATATCCTTGAGGGAATGGGTCTTGAAAAATGCGGCACGCACGGAACGACGGCGGCACTCGCGATGCTCAACGACGCGGTCAAAAAGGGCGGCGTTATGGCATCCTCCCACGTTGGCGGCCTTTCGGGCGCGTTCATTCCCGTGTCCGAGGATGCAGGTATGATCGCGGCGGCTGAGTGCGGCGCACTTTCGATCGAGAAGCTGGAGGCGATGACCGCTGTTTGCTCGGTCGGGCTCGATATGATCGCTGTGCCGGGCGACACGCCCGCATCGACGCTCTCCGCCATTATCGCGGACGAGATCGCCATCGGCGTGATCAACAATAAGACCACCGCCGTGCGCCTGATCCCCGTATACGGTAAGGGTGTTGGCGAGAACGTGGAGTTCGGCGGTCTGCTCGGTCACGCACCCGTGATGAAGCTGAGCGAATATTCCAGCGCCGACTTTATCGCGCGCGGCGGACGCATTCCCGCACCGATCCACAGCCTCAGAAACTAAAAACCGTACGACAGAATTCTGTCGGCGACAAGAAAAAAGCCCGCATTTCCCCGCTTTTCGGTTGGGGAATGCGGGCTTTTCATATTTCCCGACCCGAGGGGAAGCAAAGCGACCCCAAGACTCCGACAGACTTTGCACCGTCCGCTATGATAGAATCAAGCTGCAAAAAAATGCAAAGGAGTCTTTTGAGATGGACGTTAAAAAAAGCGGATTCAAGGAAAGCCTGCGCGAGCTGCTCGCTCGCCGATTCGCAAGCTACGGAAAGGAGGACGCGCTCGCCGATATCGTGGCGTTTTGCTTCGCCTTCCTCTTTTCGGGGGCGCACGGGCTTTACGGCGCGTTCCCCTTCGGCATCGCCCTGCTTGCCGTCGTGCGGCGGCACGCGGTCGCCGTACTGCTCGGCGTACTGCTCGGCATGGTGCGCCTCGGGAGTGTTGCGCCCGCCTATCTTGCGATCTACGCGCTTTTATTCGCGGCGCGGATGCTTTTCTCCGCACCGATCAGGCGGCGCTTCCTTCCGTGCTCGGAGGCGTTCTTTTCCGAGCTGCCGCAGATCCGCCTGACGCTTTGTATCCTCTTTTGCTTTGGCGCGGCAGCGTATGAGATCTTCTACGGCGCGGCGGCGTTTTATGTCTTCTTTTTCTGCCTTGCGATGATCCTGCTCGGCCCTGTCGCCGCGCTCTGCTTTTTGCCCTTTTGCGAGTGCGCAGACGGCTTCTCGCTTCTGTTTTCGCCCGTGACCGAAAAAACGCGGTACGGACGCGCCTCTCCCCTTCTTTGGCAGGGCTCGGTGCTGGCGCTCTCGCTCGTGACGGTGCGCGCGCTTGCAGGCTTTGCTCTGTTTGGAATTTCGGCGGATATCTTTTTTGCCGCCTTTTTTACGCTCTTCTTTTCAAAACGCTTCGGCACGATCAAGGGGGCGGCGGCGGGTGCCGCGCTTTCGCTCCTCTTCGGCTGGACGGCACTGCCCGCCTTCCTTTTACTCGGTGCCGTTTCGGGACTGCTCTGGCGGTTTGGCGGGATCTATGCGATGACGCTGTCGGTCGCCGCGGCGGGGGTCTATTGCGGCTACGTCGGCGGACTCTCGACCTTCGTTTCGCTGATGCCCGAGCTTGCACTCTCCGCGCTTTTGGCGTGGCCGATCTACACGCGCATCGCGCTCGGATACGCGCCAAAGGCAGCCGTGCGTCTGCCCGCCGCCGCGGCACTTCCGAAATCTGAGCCGCCGCCGCGTCTGCCGTCGGGTACGGGAGAGGAGGATGCAAGGCTGCTTCGTATCTCATCCGCCTTCGGGCGGCTCTCACGCACCTTCGCACAGGTGTCGGATAAGATGCGCGATCCCTCTCTTGAAGAATACTGCGATGCCTGCACCGCGGCCGCGCGGCGGCACTGCGCGGGCTGCGCCGAGCAGAGGAGCTGTTGGAGTGAGGGCGGCACCGCACAGCGAGGCGTTCGCGCGTTTTGCGAGGGGTCGCACCGCGGCGGCGCGCTTGACGGCGGATGCCTTCCGCCCGAGCTGACCTGCCACTGTCAGTCGGTGGACAAGCTCCTGACGGTACTTACGCAGGCGGCGTCGGGCGTGCGGGAAAAGCACCATAGGGGCAACCGCACGGGCTATCTTGCGACCGATTACGCGATGGTCTCCCGCCTTTTCGAGGAGGCGGCGAAACATCAGCGCACCAGGGCGAGCGAGGATGTCAAATGCACTCTCGCCCTCTCCGCCGCCCTGCGCGAGCTTGGGGTACAGACCGAGACCCTCGCCGTGTACGGAGACCGAAACCGACGGATCGTTGCGGGGGGCAAGAATTGGCAGGGCAAGAGTCTGTCCGCCGATACCCTGCGAAAAACCGCGGAAAGCATCTGCGGCACCGCCCTCACCGACCCCGAATTCTATATCGACGGCAGCTCGGTGACGATGGAAATGAAAAGCCGCACGCGCCTCGGCGCCGAGGTCGCAATGGCAAGTATGCCGTCCGACAGCGGTGAGGTGTCGGGCGATCAGGCGGGTGCCTTTCAGAATGAGGAGGAATATTTTTACGCGTATATCAGCGACGGAATGGGTAGCGGCAGGGATGCCGCCGTCACCTCGGGACTTTGCGGCGAATTTTTGAGGGAAATGCTCGAGTCGGGGTGCGGTAAGACCACCACACTCAAAATGCTCAATCAGATGGTGCGCTCAAAGGGGAGCGAATGCTTCGCCACCGTTGATCTGCTCGAGGTCGACCTGCTCACGGGTAAGGCATGCTTTATCAAAAGCGGCGCCGCCTCCTCTTACGTCAAGCGCGGTGACAACCTTTTCCGCATCCGTGCGGGCACCTCGCCCGTCGGCATTCTGCCGTCGCTCGATGCCGAGCGCATCGATTTTGAGGTGAAGGTCGGCGATACCGTCATCCTGATGTCGGACGGCGTCAGCGCGTCGCCCGAGGAAACGCCGTGGCTGCTTGATTTGCTCGGCGAGCCGCTTGGAGACGACCTCGCCGCCGTCGCCGACCGCGTGCTGACCGAGGCGCGCCAAAAAAATTCCGCCTCCGACGATATGAGCGTCTGCCTCGTGCGGATCACCCCGCCCAAAAAGCGGCAGATCTGAAAAAATAAGAGTGCGCGGGGGAATGCGACTTTTTGAAAAAAGGCGCGCGAAAAACGTTGAAAGGGAATTTTCCACAGCAGGTTTTTTGCCAAGCTTTTTTCTAAAAAAGCGTCCCGTTTCTCTCAAACGACAAAAAAAGGAGTGCGTTGCACTCCTTTTTTGCTGTTTTCTTAGATCTTTGCGACGGAGATCGTAACGGCTTCGCCATTGATATCCCAATCCTTACCGCCGTCGGCGGGGGTGGTGAGGAGCTTGTCAGCGAGGACGTTTTCTGCGATCTCGGCGGCGTTGCGCGTAACGATCTCGGCAAGCTTTCCGTTGCCAAAGACCGAGAGGGCGATGTGGTCGGTGACCTCAAAGCCGCTGTCCTTACGCATCGTTTGCACCTTGCTGATGATCTCGCGGACGTAGCCCTCCTCGATCAGCGCGTCGGTGAGATTGGTGTCGAGGACGACAGTGATGCCCTTATCGCTTGCCGACTCGTAGCCCGGCATCTGCGCCGACTCAATCAGCAGATCCTCACGCGTGAGCGTGACGGCGTCGCCGCCGAAGTCGAAGCTGAGCGCACCCGTCTTCTCGAGCGTGTCCATTGCGTCGTTGCCGTCAAGCTCCGCGAGCGCCCCACGGATCTGGGCGAGGTGCTTGCCGTACTTCGGACCGACGGTGCGAAGCTGGGGCTTGAAGGTATAGGTCGTGTAGGCGCGCATATCCTCGGCGAATACGACCTCCTTGACGTTCAACTCCTCCGCAACGATCGCGGAGAAGATCTCGTCAAGCTTTTCCTCAGCACGAACGAACATTCTGCCGATCGGCTGACGGTTTTTGATGTTTGCGGCGTTACGCGCGGCGCGACCGAGCACGACGGTCTCAAGAACCGTCTCCATCTGCGCCTCCAGCGCCGTATCGATGAAGGATGCGTCGGACGCGGGGAAATCGCACAGATGCACGCTTTCGGGTGCGGACTTGTCAAGGCTGCAAACGAGGTTGCGGTAGATCTCCTCCGCCATGAAGGGGATCATCGGCGCCGAGATCTTTGCAAGCGTGACGAGCGCGGTGTAGAGCGTCATATAGGCGTTGATCTTATCGGTCGTCATCTCCTTGCCCCAGAAGCGCTCACGGCAGCGGCGGACGTACCAGTTACTCATCTCGTCCACGAAGTCCTCAAGCAGACGGGTGGTCTCAGTGATGCGGTAGCTTTCAAGATTCTCGTCTACACCCTTGACGACCGTGTTCAGCTTGGAAAGCAGCCACTTGTCCATAACCGAAAGGGTCGCAGGATCGAGCGTGTACTTGGTTGCGTCAAAGCCGTCGATGTTCGCGTAGAGCACGAAGAAGGCGTAGGTATTCCAGAAGGTGCCCATAAACTTACGCTGACCCTCAACGACCGCCTTGCCGTGGAAGCGGTTGGGCAGCCAGGGTGCGCTGTTCGAGTAGAAGTACCAGCGGATCGCATCGGCACCGTAGGTCTCAAGCGCCTCAAACGGGTCGACGGCGTTGCCCTTCGACTTCGACATCTTCTGTCCGTTTTCATCCTGCACATGACCGAGGACGATGACGTTGCGGTAGGGCGCCTTGTCAAAGAGGAGCGTTGAGATCGCGAGCAGGGAATAAAACCAGCCGCGGGTCTGGTCGACCGCCTCACTGATAAAGTCGGCGGGGAACTGCTGCTCGAAGATCTCCTGATTCTCAAAGGGATAATGCCACTGTGCAAAGGGCATCGCGCCCGAGTCGAACCAGCAGTCAATGACCTCCTTCACGCGCGACATCTGCTTGCCGCATTCGGGGCACTTGATGGTCACGCCGTCGATGAAGGGACGGTGCAGCTCAATATTCTCGGGGCAGTTTTCCGACATCGAGCGAAGCTCCTCAATCGAGCCGATCGCGTGGCGGTGACCGCATTCACATTCCCAAATGTTCAGCGGCGTGCCCCAATAGCGGTTACGGCTGATGCCCCAATCCTGCACGTTGGTCAGCCAATCGCCGAAGCGACCCTTGCCGATCGACTCGGGGATCCAATTGACGGTATTGTTGTTTTTGATCAGATTGTCGCGCACGGCGGTCATCTTGATAAACCAGGAGTCGCGCGCGTAGTAGATCAGGGGGGTGTCACAGCGCCAGCAGTGCGGATATTCGTGCTCAAACCTCGGCGCGTCAAAGAGCTTTTGCTCCTTGTCAAGGTCGACCAGCACCAGCGGGTCCGCCTTCTTGACGAAAACGCCCTCGTAGGGGGTCTCCTTCGTCATATCACCCTTCGCGTCAACGAACTGCACGAAGGGAAGGTCGTAATTTCTGCCGATGCGCGAGTCGTCCTCACCGAACGCGGGGGCGATGTGTACGATACCCGTACCGTCGGACATCGTAACGTAATCGTCGACCGTGACGAAGTGCGCCGCCTTCTTCTGCTGCTCTGCCGCCTTGCCCGCACATTCAAAGAGGGGAATATAGCGGCGATGCTCAAGGTCGCGGCCCGTCATACGCGCAAGGATCTCGTAGGCGGGGGCATCGTCTGTCTTCAGCTTGCCGAGGACGGCGTCAAGAAGCGCCTCAGCCATATAGTAGGTATAGCCGTCAGCCGCCTTTACCTTGCAGTATGCGGCGGTGGGGTTGACGCAGAGCGCGACGTTCGAGGGGAGCGTCCAGGGTGTGGTCGTCCAGGCGAGGAAATAGGCATCCTCATCCACCGCACGGAAGCGGACGATAGCGGAGCGCTCCTTGACGGTCTTATCGCCCTGCGCGACCTCGTGACTCGACAGCGGCGTGCCGCAGCGCGGGCAGTAGGGCACGATCTTGAAGCCCTTATAAAGCAGTCCCTTGTTCCAGATCTCCTTCAGCGCCCACCATTCCGACTCAATGAAGTCGTTGTGATAGGTGACGTAGGGGTCGTCCATATCCGCCCAGAAGCCGACGGTGCCCGAGAAATCCTCCCACATGCCCTTATACTTCCAGACGCTTTCCTTGCATTCGGCGATGAACGGCTCAAGTCCGTACGCCTCCACCTGCTCCTTGCCGTCAAGTCCAAGCTTCTTTTCTACCTCAAGCTCAACGGGAAGGCCGTGGGTGTCCCAGCCTGCCTTACGCGGCACCATATAGCCCTTCATCGTGCGGTAGCGGGGGATCATATCCTTAATGACGCGCGTCAGCACGTGCCCAATGTGCGGCTTTCCGTTTGCCGTCGGGGGGCCGTCGTAGAAGGTATAGGTCTCCCCTGCCTTCCGCGACTCAATGCTCTTTTCGAAGATCTTGTTCTCACGCCAGAACTGCTCGGTCTTCTTTTCGCGCTCCACGAAATTCATCGTGCTTGAAACTTTCTCGTACATAATGGCTCCTTCTATTCGATTGCCCTTCCGGGCGTTTTTTACCTTAATTATCTATGAATACATAATATTATACCGAAGTACGGCGCGTTTGTCAAGGTATATTCACCCTACTTTTTCCGTATACATACGGCAAAGAGGTGATTTTTTGAAAAAGATACAATTTTTCATCGGCACGCGGCCTGAAGCAACCAAGCTCTGTCCGCTTGTGCGCGTGCTGAAGGAGCGTGAGGGGGTTGCCGTCCGCACGTGCGTGACGGGTCAGCACCGCGACCTGCTTGCGGGGGCGTTCGATCCGTTTGGAATCTTTCCCGACGAGGTGTACCGTCTCCCCGCGGGCCTTCCTCTATCGGCGCTTTTTGCGCGTGTGTTTGCCACGTGTGGCGAGACGCTCGGGCGTGAGATGCCGCATGCCGCCGTTGTGCAGGGCGACACGCTGAGTGCCACCGCCGCGGCACTCGCGGCGTTTTACCGCGGCGTGCCCGTTTTCCACGTTGAGGCGGGACTGCGTACCTACGCCGACCTGCCCTATCCCGAGGAGGCGCACAGAAGGATGATCGCGCCGCTTGCGCGTCTGCATTTCGCGCCGACGGCGGCGGCGCGCGAGAACCTTCTGCGAGAGGGAATTCCAAGCGAGCGCATCTTCGTGACGGGGAACACGGGGCTTGACGCGCTCCGCTACACCCTGCGGCGCGAGTTTCACCACGCCCTGCTCCCCGCAGGGCGGCTCCTGCTGCTCACACTCCATCGGCGCGAGAGCATCGGTGCGCCGATGGAAGCGGTCTTCTCAGCGGTACGGCGCATTGTGGCGGCGCACCCCGATGTGACGCTGGTGTTTCCGCTACACAAAAACGCCGTTGGCGAGGCGGCGCGTCGCGCCCTTGCCGACCTGCCGCGCGTGGTGACGTGCGAGGCTCTGCCGCCCGCGGTATTTGCAAATCTTTTGGCGCGTGCGACGCTGGTGCTGACCGATAGCGGCGGCGTGTGTGAGGAGGCGAGCTTTTTGCACATCCCGACGCTGATCCTGCGCGCGCAGACCGAACGCACCGAGGCGATCGCTGTGGGTGCGGCGCTTGCCGTCGGTACCGATGGCGACGCGGTCTTTGCGGCGGCGCACCGTCTGATTTGCGACCCCGCGGCGCGCCGCAAAATGGAAAACGCCCCCTGCCCCTACGGCGACGGGCACGCATCCGAGCGGATCGCAGACGCAATTTGTAAAGAAAACCTTACATAAAGAGCTGAAACAACGGGCTTGATGGCAAAAAATTTCCATGAACGGAAACAGATCGATTTTTGATTTCCAAAAATGGAAGCCCCTTTAGCCTTCTCTGTATTCGGGTATAATACCAGCGCGTTGACCAAGGAAACAGCGCTGATCATTTGAACCCTTCAAGCCTTAGAAAAGGTGCTGTCGCAAATTTGCCACAGCACCTTTTATGCTTTTTCAAAAACTTTTTGATCAAGCCTCGTTTGTTTTCTTTTTGTTCACATTTGTTTGATAGAATAATATCTTGTATCGGGCCACTAGCTCAGCTGGTTAGAGCAACCGGCTCATAACCGGTCGGTCCGGGGTTCGAGTCCCTGATGGCCCACCAAAGAAAAAAGCACCCGCGGGGTGCTTTTTTCTTTGGTGGCTTTTCGCGAGTTGAGCTGGGATCCGATCGATCGGTTTGAGCCGGAGGCTACATAATCAAACGAAGCGAGTCTGAATGCCCGCGTTCAAGCGAGCGAGTGCAGATTGCTCCGTGAGCGCATCGCAAAGCGATGCAAGGTGCAAAGCACTGCCGTCACAGACGGGGCTCGCAAGGAGCATAACCGGTCGGTCCGGGGTTCGAGTCCCTGATGGCCCACCAAAAATTCTCGGGAGCAAAGATCCCGAGAATTTTTACTTATTACCTCTTCACTCTTCACTTTTCAACGGAATTGCTCCCGAGAATTTTGAAGTAATAGGTAATAGTGAAGAGTTAAAAAGTGAAAGCTACATCGGTTTGGATAGCTCTGGAGTTAGCCCACCAAAGAAAAAAGCACCCCGAAGGGTGCTTTTTTGTTATTTTTGCAGGTGCAGCTTCAAAAGGTCGATGGCATCGAGGTAGCCGTCAAAGCCGCGGCCTGCGATCGTGCCGATACAAGCGGCGCGGACATAGGAGATCTGACGGAACGCCTCACGCGCGGCGAGGTCGGAGATATGGACCTCAACGGTCGGCGTGCCGACCGCCTTGACCGCGTCAAGCAGCGCGATGCTCGTGTGCGTGTAGGCACCCGGGTTGATCACGATGCCGTCGCAGGCTCCGTAGGTGGACTGGATGGCGTCGACAAGCTCGCCCTCGTGATTCGACTGGACGAAGGAGACCGCGATGCCCTCCGCATCGCATTTTTCCTTTATGCGCGCGCAAAGGTCGGCGTAGGTCGCGCTGCCGTAGATGCTCGGCTCGCGAATACCGAGCAGATTAAGGTTTGGACCGTTTATAACCAATATTTTCACAGAATTCCTCCAAAATTTCGTCGGCGCAGGTGTCGGGGTCCTTGTTTTCCACCGTTGCGTCGGAGAATTTTAAGTAAAGCGGCAAGCGCGTCTGATACATTTGGGCAAGGTCTGCGTTTTGCGAGAGCGGTCGATTATCCCGCGCGAGCGTGTCAAGCGGGCGCAGAAGGAAGTAGAGCCGCCCGTTTTGCGTCAGGGGGTTAAGGTTTTCCTCCCGCAGGACGGCACCGCCGCCCGTGGCGATGATCTTTCCGCTTTGCTTGCCTGCCTCGGCGATCGCCTCGCATTCAAGGTCGCGGAATTTCGCTTCCCCCACCGTTTTGAAGATCTCGGGAATCGCCATCCCCGCGCGTGTCTCGATCATTTGGTCGGTGTCGAGGATCTCGCGCCCCGTTTTTGCCGCGAGCGCGCGTGCGACGGTGCTTTTGCCGACGCCGGGCATACCGAGCAGGACGATGTTGGCCTTCTGCTGCAGGATGCTTTTGTAGACGGCGTCGATCTCTGCCTTCTCGGGCTTGTCCCCGCAGAAATGACCCGCAGCGACCGCCGCCTGTGCGACGAGCATATAAAGACCGCCCGTCGAAGCGATCCCGCGCAGACGCGCCTCCCGAAGGATCGGGGTCTCCAGCGGATTGTAGATCACGTCGATCACGCCGACGAGCCTTTGAAAGGGCGTAAGCGATATAGCCGACGCGCCGTTGCTTGGGTACATCCCAACGGGGGTGGTATTGATGAGGATCTCGGCATCGTAATGCCGCGGGAGCGTATCGTAGGTGTTCTCCCCCGTGCGCGAGATCACGACGATCTCACGCGCACCGCAGTCGCGTGCGACGGCGGATGCGGTCAGACAGGTGCCGCCGCTGCCGAGGATGACGACCTTTCGCCCGCCGAAGAGAATGCCCGCGCGGTACGCCATAGCGAAAAAGCCGAGATAGTCGGTGTTGTGACCGACAAGGCGGTCGCCGCTACGGACGATCGTGTTAACGCTGCCAATGCTTTTTGCCTCCTCGCTGATCTCGTCAAGGAAGGGGAGCACGGTCTGCTTGTAGGGGATGGTGACATTGAGTCCCTCCCACTCGCCGTGCTTAAGGAAGTCACCGACCGCCTCCGGCGGCAGATTTTGCAGGGCGTAATCGTAGCGGCCGAAGGCGCGGTGGATCTCCGCCGAATAGCTGTGCGCGAGGCTTTTTCCGATCAGATAGAACATTTATACCTCCGTATATCCGCCGAGGAAGGTGAAGGTCTCACACGATGCTTCCAGATCGTCAAGCAGTGCCAGCGCGCGGTCGGACAGTACGGGCGCCTCGAAATCAAAGTAGAAGCGCACGTCGAAGTCACTGCCCTCGATCGGTCGGTTTTCAAGCTTCGTCAGGTTGAAGCCCTCCGCACAGAACTTGGCGAGCAGGTAGTAGAGCGAGCCCGGGGTGTTCGGTACGGTGACGGTCAGGCTGATGCGGTCGGCGCCCGAGAAGATCTGTCCCTCCTTCGAGATGCAGATGAAGCGCGTGTAATTTCCGTCGTTGTTCGCCACGTGGACGGACAGCGGCGAAAGCCCGTAAAGGCGCGCGCAGGATGCCGAGGCGATCGCGGCGACGTCGCGGCGGTCCGAGTCGGCAACTCGCTTCGCGGCGACGGCGGTGTTCTCACAAACCGTGACCTTGATGCTCGGATGCTCCGCAAGGAAGCGCGCACACTGACCGATCGCCTGTGCGTGTGAGAAGACCTCGGTGACCTCGGACAGATTGACGCCGGGCTTCGTTAAGAGCTTGTGGTCGATGCGTAGCTTTAGGGAGCGAACGATGCTAAAGCGGTGCTTTTGCATCAGATCGTAGACCTCGTTGACCGTGCCGTAGGTGCTGTTCTCGATCGGCAGAACGCCGTAGCTGCAAAGTCCGCTCTGCACAGCGGCAAACACGCCCTCAAAATCCTTGAAGTAGAGGATCTTCTGCAATCCGAAGAGTCGGTCTGCGGCGATCTGTGAATACGCGCCCTCGACCCCCTGGCAGGCAACCGTTCCCTTGTTCGGGAAGATCGCGGGGGTGGCGGCGACCGCCTCCTTGATCTTCAGGGAAATACTGCCCTGACGGTCAAGCAGACGCGTCTGATAGGAGCGCGAAACATCCATCAGCGTCTGAAAGAGGATCTTGGCGTAGGTCTCAAGCTCCTCACCCGCCGCCTCTGCGACATCGGCGAGGATCTCACGCTCCCGTTGCCCGTTAAAGATCGGCGTGCCTGTCCTCTTTTTTTCCTCTGCGACCGCGCGGACTGCCTCCATCCGTCTCTTGAAAAGATCGAGGATCGATTGATTGATGCCGTCGATCTCTTGTCTTGCTTCCTTCAAATCCATAGCTCTTATCCTTTTTTACCGTTGTTCGGTCAGAAAATCGAGTAAAACGAGTGCCGCCTGCGCCTCCACGCAGGGGACGGCGCGTACCGCGATGCAGGGATCGTGCCGCCCAGTGACCGAGAGTGTCACCTGCTCCCCCGTTTTGAACGAAAGGGTGGTCTGAGGCATCGAGATCGAGGCGGTCGGCTTGAACGCAACGCGCAAGAGGATTGGCATTCCACTGCTGATCCCACCGAGCACGCCGCCGTGGTGGTTGGTGACGGTTTGAATTTTTCCGTCCTTTTTCACGAAGGGGTCGTTGTGGAGGTGACCGCGCATTGTGGCGGCGGCAAAGCCCGTCCCGAACTCAACGCCGCGCACCCCGCCAAGCCCGAAGAGGGTTGCCGCGAGACGGTTTTCAATACCGTCGTAGAGCGGATCTCCAAGCCCTGCGGGGAGCCCCGTGACGGCGCATTCGACGATGCCGCCGACCGAGTCGCCCTCCGCCGCGGCGGCGGCGATCTCCGCCATCATTTTTTCAGCCGCGCACGCGTCGCGCGCGGGGAAATGCTCAAGATTTCGGAAATCTGCAGGGCACACCGCAACGGGGTCGTAGGGCGCATCCGCCGCGCCGCCAACCGAATAAAGGTGCGCGCCGACCGAGATGCCCTGCTGTGCAAGTGCGGCGAGGGCAAAGTAGCCCGCCACACAGACGGGGGCGGTCAGCCGACCCGAAAAGTGGCCGCCGCCGCGGATGTCGCATTCATCGCCAAACCGGAGAAGAGCGGTGTAGTCGGCGTGCGAGGGGCGCGGCGTATCGCGGAAGCGGTCGTAGTCGGACGAGCGCGTGTTCTGATTCTCAATTGTAAAGCAAAGTGTACTTCCGTCGGTCACGCCGTTGGTGATGCCCGCGGTGAAGATCGGAAGGTCGGCTTCCTTTCTCGGGGTGGTCATTTTGCCGCCCCCCTGGCGGCGGCGCATAAACGCCATCAGCGCATCGGTATCAAGCGGAATGCCCGCGGGTAGGTTTTCGACCCTGCCGCCGATGCATGCGCCGTGCGATTCGCCAAACACGGTGACCCTGATATGCTTACCGAAGCTCGATTCCATCGACTTTTCCTCCAAGCAATTGATAGTCTGCGAAGAATGCGGGATAGGATTTGTTGACCGCCTCCGCATCCGTAATGACGACGGGTGCGTCGGCAAGGATTGCGGCGACCGCCGCGCTCATCACAATGCGGTGATCGTTTGCGCCGTCAACGCGACCTCCCGAGAGTCTGCCGTTTCCAAAAATGGAAAGCGAGTCGGGGTGCTCCGTGACCGAGCCTCCGAGCGAACGCAGAAGGGAAGCGGTCGCGGCGATGCGGTCGCTCTCCTTGATCCGCAGGCGTGCCGCGCCGACAAGGTGGCTTTCCCCCTCCGCCGCGGCGGCGAGAATTGCCAGAATTGGAAAAATATCGGGACAAGCCGAAACGTCAAAGGTGAAGGGGCGAAGCTTTTGTGCGTGCACGCGGATGCGTCCTTCGTTTTCGGTCACCTCCGCGCCGGCGAGTACGAGCGCGTCAAGCACCGCACGGTCGGCTTGCAGGCTGTCTTTTCCTAAAATGGAAATTTCCGTATCGCCACCGAGCGCACCCGCAACGAGGTAGAAGGCGGCACCCGAATAGTCGCCCTCAACCGAGTAAGAAAGGGGACTGCGGTAGGCGGCACCCGCGGCGAGCAGGTAGGTGTTTTCGCGCTTTTCCCAATGCACGCCGTAGCGGTGAAGAAGCGCGCGCGTCATTTCAACGTATTTTTCGCTTTCAAGCCTACCCGTGACCGTGATGCGACAGGCATCACCCGTCAGGGGCAGGGCAAAGAGCAGTCCCGAAATAAACTGTGAGGAAAGATCGCCCGGCAGAGTGAAGTCGCCCCCCGTGAGTCGACCCCTCATCGAAAGCGGCAGGCGGCCGCTGTCAAAGGTTACGCCGTGTGAGCAGAGCTCCGAAAGCAGCGGCGCGATCGGCCGCTCGGGCAGTCTGCCGCGACCCGTGACGTGGGCGTCGATGCCGAGCGCGGCGGCAACGGGGAGAAGGAAGCGAAGCGTCGAGCCGCTCTCGTTCGCGTCGAGCAGAGGAGCCTTCGCCGTCTTAGCGATCGGTGTGACGGTCAGTACGCCCTCCGCATGCGTGAAGGACGCGCCCATTGCCGAAAGGCAGTCGAGCGTTGCGCGCGTGTCGGAGCAAAGCTCGGATAATGCAATGCTTGTGGTACGGTCGGCGAGTGCCGCCGCGATGATTGCGCGGTGCGCGTCGGATTTCGACGCGGGTGCGCTGATCGCACCCCGAAGCGGGCGCGCGGGTGAAACGGTAACAGTCATAGCAGATCCTCCGCCGAAAGCAGTGCGGGAAGCTCGGAAAGCGGGAGCGTGTGGAGAATGCAATCACCGATCTTTCGCGGTAAAACCAGCGTAATCTCATCCCCGCCGCGCTTTTGTCGCTTTTCATATAAGTCAAAAGGGCGGTCAACGGATAGGGACATTCGTCGGGAAGCCCGTGCGAAAGAAGAAGCTTTTGCAGAGAAGCTGTAAAGTTTTCTTTACAAATTCCGCGCTCAACGGCGGCGCGGGTGACCAGCACCGTACCCATTGCGACCGCCTTGCCGTGCGAGATACTGCCGCCCGAGCATTTTTCGATCGCGTGGCCGACCGTGTGGCCAAGGTTCAGAAGCTGACGGCGGCCCGTGTCGCGCTCATCCTCCTCAACGACCGCGCGCTTGAGGTCAACGCATTTCGCAATCACCTCGCACAGATCGAAGTCGCCAAGGAGCGATTTGTAAAGCGCAGGGTCAAAGAGGATGGCGTATTTGATCACCTCTGCCATTCCGTCGGCGTAGTCGGCGGCGGGCAGGGTACGGAAGGTCTCGGGGTCGCACAAAACGAGTGAGGGCTGCCAGAAGGCACCGACCTGATTTTTCAGTCCGTTGAGATTCACGCCCGTCTTGCCGCCGACCGAGGAGTCGACCGCAGCAAGCAACGTGGTCGGGATCCCGACGAAGGGGATGCCGCGCAGATGGATCGCGGCGGCAAAGCCGCAAAGATCCCCGACGATGCCGCCGCCGAGGGCGACGAGAAAGTCGCGCCGCGTGATCTCCTTTTCCACAAGGAAGGACAAAAGCGCGGTGACGGTATCGACCGTCTTATGCCCCTCACCGTGCGGGAAAACGAAAAGATCGGCGCGGATGCCCGCCGCCTGAAGATCTGCACGAAGCGATTCGGCATACAGCGGTGCGACGTTGTCGTCGGTGACGATGACGGTATGGCGTCCCTCCATGCCGGCCGCAATCAGCGTGGCGGCGCGGGATAGAATGCCGTTTTCAATTTTTACGGTGTAGGGTCTGCCGGTGCGAACGTTGATGATCTGCATCAGGACTCCTCCTCAATTTTTTTGAAGCATTCCTTTTTGCGGTCGTTTCCGTCCTTCATTAGCTGACGGAGAAGGTCGCGATCGTTTTCCGCAATCCCCGCGCGGAAGGCAGAGAGGCGGTCAATCAATCCGTCAATTTCGGAAAGCAACGGCTCGCGATTGGCGAGAAAAATCTCGCTCCACATCTCGCCGTTGATCGTGGCAACGCGCGTCATATCCTTGAATGAGCCCGCGGAAAGGCCGCGATGCTCCTCTGCCGTCGCGCTGCCGATATAGGCGCTCGACAGCACGTGGGCGAGCTGTGAGGTGTAGGCGATGATGCGGTCGTGATCGGCGGGGGTGCGGACGGTAATCCTTCCAAAGCCGATCGAGAGGAAAAAATTCTTAACATGCGCGAGGATGCGGATGTCGATATCGCCACGCGGACAAAGGATCATTGACGCGCCGTTGAAGAGCGTGTTCGTTGCGGCGGAAAAGCCCCAGACCTCACGCCCTGCCATCGGGTGGCCGCCGATGAAGGTGAAGCCGTAGCGATCGGCGAGTGCGCCACCGAGAGCGCAGATCTCACGCTTGATGCCCGCACAGTCGATGACGACGCCGCGCGGATTGAAAAGCCCTGCGTTTTCTTCAAGGAAGGATAAGACCGCAGAGGGGTAGAGCGCGATCAGAAGATAGTCACAATCCTTGTATGCGTCGGGGGTCAGGTCCCCCTCAATGACGTCGGCGACCCTCGCCTTCGCCATCGTTTTGGGGTCGAGATCGGCACCGAGGACGCGGTATTTTCCCGCGGTGTTCTTGCGAATCGCCTTCGCAAGGCTGCCGCCGATCAGGCCCATTCCGATGATCCCGACGACGGGCTTACGCTCTGCCATACGCGTGGGGAAGGATCGCATCGACGTGCTTTACTACGTCGGCAAAGGCGTCGGGGGTGAGAGACTGCGCGCCGTCGCAAAGCGCGCGCTTCGGATCGTTGTGCACCTCGATCATCAGACCGTCGGCACCGCAGGCCGCTGCCGCCATCGCCATCGGTAAAACCATTCGGGCAATGCCGCAGGCGTGCGAGGGATCGACGACGATCGGCAGATGCGTCATACTGCGCAAAACCGGGATTGCGGAGAGGTCGAGGGTGTTGCGCGTTGCCGTCTCAAAGGTGCGGATGCCGCGCTCACAGAGGATGACCTGCTCGTTGCCGCCCGCCATAATATATTCGGCACTCATCAAAAGCTCCTGCAGGGTGTTGGCAAGACCGCGCTTCAGAAGCACGGGCTTGCGCAGGTGTCCGACCTCCTTCAAGAGCTCGAAGTTCTGCATATTGCGCGCGCCGATCTGAATGACGTCGACGTCCTCAAAAAGCGGAAGCTGCGAGGGATCCATCGCCTCGCTGACGATCGGCATCCCTGTTTCCTTTTTTGCCTCAAGCAAAAGCTCGATACCGTCCCCGCGCAGACCCTGAAAGGCGTAGGGCGAGGTGCGCGGCTTGAATGCGCCGCCGCGCAAAAGTGCGGCACCCGCCGCCTTTACACTGCGTGCGACCTCGCAGATCTGCTCCTTCGATTCGACCGAGCAGGGACCCGCGATGTATTGAAAATTGCCGCCGCCGAGCTTGATCCCGCCGATCTCAACGACGGTGTCGGCTGGGTGAAACTTGCGGTTTGCGCTCTTGTACGGCTCCTGAATGCGCTTGACGTCGTCAACGATATCGAGCGCGCGCAAAAGCTCCATATCGACCTGCGACGTGTCACCGACAAGACCGAGCAGGGTGTGATGCGCACCCTCGCTTTTATGAATGGACAGCCCGAGCGATTCCAGCCATTCGGCAAGGTTTGATAATTGCTCGCGATCGGGATTTTCCTTGAGTACGACAACCATAACAGATTCCTCTTTTTTGAAAAATTGACAGAGCGGCGTAAAAAGAGCCCCGCGGCATTCGCCGCAGGGCTCTCGATCAAAAACCGATTTACGCCTTGCAGGTGAACGCCGAAAAAGCCTTACCAAAATAATAGGTAAAGCTGAAAAAGTATGCAAATACGGATGCAAGCTGCTTCATTACGGGTTCCCTTTTCTGACTTGATGCAAGTAGTATAGCACAAAAAAATCCGATTTGTAAAGGGGTTTTGCAAAAAAAATGAAAAAATATTCAAACTTTTTTACGCCTTCTTTACTTTTTCCACGAAATATGCTATCCTTAATAAAGTAAAAAGAGAAAAAGGAGAGAGCAATGCTTTCAAAGGTATACAGTGCAGGTCTTCTCGGCATCGACGGCTACGAGGTGACAGTCGAGTGCAGTGCGCGAAACGCCATTCCGTCCTTCGAGCTGGTCGGCGTGCCCGATACGGCGGTGAAGGAGGCGAAGGAGCGCGTTGAGACCGCCTGCCGCAACAGCGGCTACAATTTTCCGCAGAAGGAGCTACTCGTCAACCTCGCGCCCGCGGCGCGGAAAAAGGAGGGGGCGGGCTACGACCTTGCCATCATCCTTTCGATTATGCAGGCGGGCGGGATTCTACCCGAGAGCCTTGCCCTCGAGCATCGCGTCTTTATCGGGGAGCTTTCGCTCTCGGGTCAGGTGCGTGCGGTGGACGGCGTGCTTTGTCATACGCTTGCGGCGCGTGCATCGGGCAGAAGCGAGATCTACGTGCCGATGGCAAACGTCAAGGAGGCGGCGGTGGTCGACGGCATCACGGTTTACGGCGTGCCGAGTCTGCGGCGGCTGTGTGAGCATCTTTGCGGCGGCGAGCCGCTTATTCCCGCGACCTACGATAAAAGCGATTTTTTAAGAGCGAACGCGCATCCGAGCGTGGATTTTTCCGACGTGCGCGGACAGACCGTCGCAAAGCGCGCGATGGAGATCGCCGCCGCAGGCGGACACAACATTCTTCTGATCGGACCGCCCGGCTCGGGTAAGAGTATGCTTGCCAAGCGTCTGCCGACGATCCTGCCCGACTTCACCTTTGAGGAGGCACTTGAAACCACGAAGGTCCATTCGGTGGCGGGAATGCTTGCGGGCGGCGAGCTCGTGCGCGAGCGACCCTTCCGCTCACCGCACCACACGGTTAGCGCTGTCGGAATGATCGGCGGCTCTGCCAATCCGCGCCCGGGCGAGATCTCGCTGGCGCACAACGGCGTGCTGTTCCTTGACGAATTTCCCGAATTTCCGAAAACGCTGATCGAGTCGCTCCGTCAGCCGCTTGAGGACGGTGGCGTGACGGTCACCCGTGCCGCGGGGCGCGTGCACTACCCGTCCCGCTTTATGCTGGTCGCCGCGATGAACCCCTGTCGGTGCGGATATTTCGGCGACGATTCAGGCACCTGCACCTGCCGCCCCGGCGACGTACAACGCTATCTTTCACGCATCAGCGGACCGATGCTTGACCGTATGGATATCGAGGTCGAGCTTCCGCGCGTGACCTACGATCAGATGAGCGGTGGGGAGATGGGCGGCGAGTCCTCTCTCACCATCCGCGCGCGCGTCAACCGCGCACGCGCCTTTGCCGCGGCACGCTTTGCCGCCGCGGGGGACACGGGGGTCTTCTGCAACGGGCAAATGACACCCGCGCAGATCCGCCGTCACTGCGTGATGGACGGGCTTGCGGAGGAGATCCTTCGCCGTGCCTTCGACGACCTCGGTCTGTCGGCGCGCGGTCACGACCGCCTCTTGCGCGTGGCGCGAACGGTCGCCGATCTTGCGGAAAGCGAAGTCATCCGCGCGGAGCATATTGCAGAGGCGATACAGTACAGAAGCCTTGACCGCAAATATTGGAAGGCATAAGAAAGGGGCCGCCACCCCCGGACCGAAAACGACAAATTTTCTTCCAAATCCGACCCGCCCGATATCAAATAAAAAGGAAGCGTCTCAAATTTTGTAATTTGAGACGCTTCCTTTCTTTTTTCGTGTCTTTTTTGCGCCCTCGCGCATATCTTATAACAGAGGCCGCCGTCACGCGCCTCTATGTAAATGAAACTTTACAAAAGAGGTGCGTATGAAAGCAAAATCACTCTGTCGGATCCTTGGCGTCTCCCTGCTCTCGTTCGGAGTGGGGATCCTTTTGTCCTTCTTTCTGCCCGAGACCGTGCTGTGCGTGATCGAGGCTATCGTGATCGTTCTGGTGGGGCTTCTGTACTTCCTCCAAAAATAAACGAAAAGAGGCGAAACACCCTTGAAGATCGTTGTTCTGCGCTCTCCGCGCTTTTTCTCCCCGATGCTGCGGATGCTTTTCCGTATGCATCCCAAAAACCGATGAAAAAGGCGGCACGGATCTCCGTGCCGCCTTTTTCATAAAAAGCAGTTTTTGTATGTTGACAGAAAAAATGCCATATGGTATACTTATGTTAATACAGTATAGTACGGCGTCAGCCGAAGGAGAAATAGAATGAAAACAATCAGAAGGATCTGGATCTTTATCGCACTTTGTACGTTGCTTATCCTTGCGTTTGCCGTTTTTGCCGACGCGAGCGAGTCCTGCGGAGACGGGTTGACCTATACCTACCAAAACGGCACGCTGACGGTCAGCGGCAGCGGCGCAATGACGAATTTTGACAACGCGGGGAATAAGGCCCCCTGGGCGGACAAGCGTGCAGCGATCACGCGCCTTGTGGTCGAGGAGGGCGTGACCTCGATCGGCGACTTCGCCTTCGCCTACTGTCAGAATCTTTCCTCCGTGTCGCTCCCTGCGACCCTGCGCTCGATCGGCAACTTTGCCTTCGTTGAGTGCAAGTCGCTCGTTGAGATCGACCTGCCCGACGGCGTGCTCTCGGTCGGCGTATCCGCCTTTCAGGACTGCGAGCGGCTGACGACGGTCGGTTCGCTCGGCAGCATCACTGCGCTTTCGGCATCGGTCTTTCAGAACTGCAACGCGCTCGCAACCCTTCATTTTCCGACGGGGCTGATGCGCGTGGATACCACCACCTTCTACCGCACCTCGACGGCGGCGATCCGCATCTATTACGCGGATTCCCCCGCGAGCTTTTCGACAATCGAGCTGTATAACGGCAACCACCCCGCAGGGAAGCTCGACCCGACGAAATTCGGACAGATCTACTACGGCGTGCGCGTGAACGTCACCTACGTGATGGATGGCGAACGCGCCGAGGCACCGACGCCGCCTGCGACCGTCGTCGGCTTCGCCGACGGGATAGATCGCTACGCGATCCCCGTGCCCGAGGTGACGGGTCATACCCATAACGTCACGGGCGGCGTGCTGACGGGCAGCTTCGTCGGTCACAGCAATTACGAGATCAACCTGACCGTGACCTATACGCCAAACCCGCATCGGCTCACGCTCAGCTTCGTCGACCACAACGGCGCACCCCTGCAAAGCGGCGGCGCGGCGCTGATCTACACCGCGGATACGACCTACGGCGACCGCTTCAGTCTCGATCTTGCGGCATTGCTCGCACAAAACGGGCTGTCGCTCTACACGCCCGAGCGCGGCGGGTACAACGAAATGCCGATCACGGGGGACTACACCGAACAAATCCGTTGTGTGCCGCCGAAATATGCGCTGGTGATCAACTATATCGACACGCTCGGCCGCGTGGTCGCCGACCCGCACGTTTCGGAGGTCTACTATACCGACCCCTATTCGGTTGACTCCCCCACGCCCGCCTTCTTTGACAGAGAGGCAGGGAAGGATGCGGTGAGCGGTGTGATGGGTGCGAAAAACGAGATGTATACCGTTTTGTATACGCCGCAGACCTTTACCCTGACCGTCGTTTACGTGGATGAAAACGGCACGCCGATGACCGATGGTGATGGGGTGCCGCTTGAAACCGTCGTCGGCGAGTATCCGTACGGAACCGATTACAGCGTGCAGTCGCCTGCGGTCCTGCACCATACGCCCGACGCGCTGACAGTTTCGGGCAAAATGGACGGCATCACCGAGAGTGAGGGCGCGACCCATAGCCGCACCGTGACCGTGACTTACACGCTCAACTCCTATTTCGTCATCGTGTATCTGCAGGATGCGAAGGGCAACCAGCTGAGAGAGCCGTATTTCCACCCCGTGCGCTACGGTGAGAATTTTGCCTTCGCACCGCCGACGCTCGAGGGCTACGAGACCGAAACGCTTGAGCTTTCGGGCACGATGGACGAGGGCGATACCGTCCGCGTCGTGACCTACACCGTAGTCACCCCGCCCGAAGAGATCCCCGAGCCGCCGAAGACGCACGTCTGGCTGATCGTTTTGCTGATCGCGCTTGCGGTAGGAACGCTTGCGGGTGCAGGCGTCTGGTCGTATAAAAAGCTAAGGTGAGAGACCAAAGGAAAGAAGTAAGCGAGAACGCTTGCTTCTTTCTTTTTCGGCATCCCTTTTTCGGTCGAATATAACGGAAAAAGCGGGATTTTTCTTGACATTTGCACGGGTTGCCGATATAATAAAGGAAGAATGCGGCATTTCCGTGAAAAGGAGCAATTTTATGAAAGATAAACGCTGTGTGCATCTGGATTTTCACACCTCGGGCGAGATCGAGGGCATCGGCCGCGACTTCGACCACGACGAATTCGTTGCCGCGCTGAAGGAGGCAGGCCTTGACTCGATCACGGTCTTTGCCAAGTGTCACCACGGAAACCTTTATTACCCTTCCGAGAAATTCAAGAGCTCGGTGCATCCGCACCTTGAAAAGCCTCTGCTTGATCTGCAGGTCGCGGCGTGCAAGGACGCGGGCGTGTCGGCGAAGATTTACATTTCCGCAGGTCTTGACGATGTGATGGCGTACGAGCACCCCGAATGGCTGCACGTCGATTTCGACGGTACGGCAAAGAACCTTCTGAAGCCGCACTTCAAGCGTCTCTGCTTCAATTCCCCCTACCTTGATTTCCTCGCGGAGCAGACGATCGAGGTCACCGAGCGCTATATGCCCGACGGACTCTTCTTCGACATCGTTAGCGACTATCCCTGCTCCTGCATCCACTGCCTGCGCGATATGAAGAGGAAGGGACTTGACTACACGAGCTACGAGGACTCCAAGCAGCAGGCGAAGGACGTATTTAACAGGTTTACCAAGCGCATCACCGAGGCGGCACGCTCTGTGAAGCCCGACGTGATGGTCTTCTACAACGCGGGTGATTTCCCCGTCGGCCGTGACGACAGAATGGACTGCTGTGACCAGCTTGAGGCGGAATCCCTGCCGACGGGCGGCTGGGGCTACGATCACTTCCCGATGAGTATGGCGTACATCCGCCGCAAGGGAAAGAACTGCATCGGTATGACGGGCAAGTTCCACAAGACATGGGGCGAGTTCGGCGGCTTCAAGTATATGGATGCCCTGCTTTACGAGGGCGCACAGTGTCTGGCGTTTGACGCAGGCCTTTCGGTCGGCGATCAGCTCCATCCCTCGGGCCGCGTGGATATGTATACCTACAAAAACGTCGGCAACGCCAACCGCTACCTCGCCGCAAGAGATGCGTGGCGCGGCGGTGCGTTCCAAGCCGAGTTCGCGATCCTCTCGGATCACCCGAACAACCGCACGGGCACTGGCAGAACGGGTGCCGCGCGTATGTTCTTCGAGGCAAAGTACCTCTTTGACATCATCGAGGCAAAGGAGATCTCGAACAAGTATCCCCTGATCGTGCTTGCCGACAACACTGAGCTTGACGATGAGGAGTATCCGCGCCTTCTCGAGTACGTGAAAAACGGCGGCAAGCTGCTTGCCGTCGGCAGGTCGGCGCTTTATAAGGGAGAGAGCATCTTCGACCTCGGCGCGAAGCTTCTCGACAAGGACCCATACAGCCCCACCTATATTCAGCCGAAGTACCCGATCGCCGCGGCAGAGGATACCGCCCTCGCGGTCTATGCCGAGGTCTACGATATCGAGCCGACAGGTGAGGTGCTGGTTGACAAGATCACGCCCTATTTTCAGCGCGGCGGTATGCATTACTGCTCGCACAACAATACCCCCGGCGATTACGGCAAGGTCAGCGCCGCCGTCACCGCGGGCAAGGACGGTATTCTTCTCGCTGCCGATCTGTTCACCGATTATTGTGATGTCGGCTCGCTCAACGCGAAGGTGACAGTGCTGCCGCTGATCGAGCGATTGCTCGGCGGGAAGAAGACGGTCAGCACCACGCTCCCGTCCTCGGGTAAGGCAACGCTTTACAAAAAGGATGACGCGTATATCCTGCATCTTCTGTACGCCAACACGGTCGTGCGCGGCAAAAATATGGAGGTCATCGAGGATATCGTGACGCTCGCTGATGTGAAGGTTTCGCTGGCACTGCCCGAGAAGATCACGAGGGTCGTTTTACAGCCCGAGGGCAAGGAGCTGCCCTTCACGGCGGAAGACGGACGCGTAAATTTCGTTCTCGATAGATTCCACTGCCATCAGATCATTGAGTTGAAATAAAATGATAAAATCGCCGCCGCAGGCTTGTCTGCGGCGGCTTTTCTTTTTGTAAACAACGGTTTACATGCGCCACAGATGTGTACAAACTATTAATTTTAAAAAAGTATGCCTTGCCTACTTGTGTTTTATACTAAATATGGTATAATACTGTTACTAAACAACAAGATATGGTGTTTCCAGGAAAGGAGAATAACCGTGAAGATTATCAAAAGAAACGGCTCGGAGGTCATCTTCGACCGTGAAAAGATAGAGCGCGCCATTGAGAAGGCAAACCTTGCGGGTGAGGGCACGCCCGAGCTGTCGCAGGACGAGATCGCCGCGATCGCGCTTGAAATTGAAAGGAGCTGCGAGCGATTCGGCCGTGCGATGACGGTCGAGGAGGTGCAGGAGATGGTGGAGACCGCCATCGTCAAGCGTGGCGCGGCAGAGACTGCGAAGCGGTATATCCGCTACCGCTTTACCCGTAGCCTTGCGCGTGTGGCAAACACGACCGACAACAGCATTCTGTCCTTAATCGAATGCAACAACGAGGAGGTCAAGCAGGAAAACTCGAATAAGAATCCGACCGTCAACAGCGTTCAGCGCGACTATATGGCGGGCGAGGTGTCGAAGGATCTGGCGCGCCGCATTCTGCTACCCGCGCAGATCGTGAAGGCGCACGAGGAGGGCATCATCCATTTCCACGATATGGACTATTTTGCCCAGCATATGCACAACTGCGACCTTGTCAACCTCGCGGATATGCTGCAAAACGGTACCGTCATCAGCGGCACGCTGATCGAAAAGCCGCACAGCTTCTCAACGGCGTGTAACATCGCCACCCAGATCATCGCGCAGGTCGCGTCGAATCAGTACGGCGGACAGAGCATCTCGCTCTCGCACCTGTCGCCCTTCGTTGACGTGTCGCGTCAGGCGATCCGTAAGGACGTTCTGCAGAGCTTTGACGATGCAGGGAAGGACGCCGATCCCGCGCTCGTTGAAACGCTTGTCGAGCACGAGCTGCGCCGCGAGATCGCAAAGGGTGTACAGACCCTGCAGTATCAGGTCGTCACGCTGATGACCACCAACGGGCAAGCCCCCTTCATCACCGTCTTTATGTATCTCGGCGAGGCGGAGGGTGAGCGCGCGCGCGCCGACCTTGCGCTCGTGATTGAGGAAACGCTCCGTCAGCGCTACAAGGGCGTGAAGAACGAGAAGGGCGTATACGTCACGCCCGCCTTCCCGAAGCTGATCTACGTGCTGGAGGAGGACAATATCAACCCCGACGCGCCCTACTATTATCTGACCCGACTTGCCGCATCCTGCACCGCGAAGCGGCTGGTGCCCGATTACATCTCCGAAAAGAAGATGAAGGAGCTGAAGGAGGGCAACTGCTTCCCCGTGATGGGCTGCCGCAGTGCGCTCTCACCGTGGAAGAATGAAAAGGGTGAGTATCAGTTCTACGGCCGCTTCAATCAGGGTGTCGTGACGATCAACCTGCCTGACGTCGCGCTCTCCTCGGGCGGCGATACCGAACGCTTCTGGCAGATCCTCGACGAGCGTCTTGCGCTCTGCTACGAGGCGCTGATGTGCCGTCACAACCGACTGAAGGGTACGCTCTCCGACGCCGCGCCGATCCTCTGGCAGCACGGCGCGATCGCGCGCCTGCCGAAGGGTGAGCCGATCGACAGTCTGCTTTACGGCGGCTACTCGACGATCTCGCTCGGGTATGCGGGGCTTTGCGAGTGCGTGCGCTATATGACGGGAAGATCGCATACCGATCCCGAGGCGACCCCCTTCGCCCTTGACGTGATGCGGCGTATGAACGCCGCGTGCGAGAGGTGGAAGAAGGAAACGACCATCGGCTTCGGCATCTACGGCACGCCGTTGGAGTCTACGACCTATCGATTTGCGAAATGCCTGCAAAAGCGCTTCGGCGTGATCGAGGGTGTGACCGATAAGGCGTATATCACCAACAGCTACCACGTCCACGTGACCGAGGAGATCGACGCGTTCGAGAAGCTCGCGTTCGAGGCGCAGTTCCAGGCACTCTCCACGGGCGGTGCGATCAGCTACATCGAGGTGCCGAATATGCAGAACAATATCGAGGCGGTGCTGTCCGTCATTCGCTTTATCTACGATCATATTATGTACGCCGAGCTGAACACCAAGAGCGACTACTGCCACGAATGCGGCTACGGCGGCGAGATCCTGATCGTGGACGATGCCGACGGCAAGCTCGTCTGGGAGTGCCCCAACTGTAAGAATCGCGATCAGAGTAAGATGAACGTCGCGCGCCGCACCTGCGGCTATATCGGCTCGCAGTTCTGGAATCAGGGGCGCACGCAGGAGATCCGTGAGAGGGTGCTGCACCTATAATGTATTACAGTGATATTCACCGTCGGGATATTGCCAACGGCACAGGCGTACGCGTGTCGCTCTTCGTCTCGGGCTGTACCCACCGCTGTCGCGGCTGCTTTAATCCAGAGACCTGGGATTTCAGAAACGGACAGCCCTTCACCGAGGAAACCGAAAACGAGCTGCTCGCACTGCTCGCGCCCGACTATATCGAGGGGCTGACCCTGCTTGGCGGCGAGCCGATGGAGCCCGAGAATCAGCGCGCTCTCTTGCCCTTTTTGCGCCGCGTGCGTGCCGCATATCCCCGGAAAAGCATCTGGTGCTATACGGGCTATACCTATGAGCGCGACCTGCTCGCTCCCTCACGCGCACGCTGTGAGGCGACCGACGAAATGTTAAGCTTGGTTGACGTTTTGGTGGACGGTGAGTTCATTGAGAGCGAGAAAGATATCAGCCTTGCGTTCAGAGGATCGCGGAATCAGCGGATCATAGACTTAAAAAAAGCAAGGGGAACCTTTTAAAAAGGTTCCCCTTTTACTTTTCTAAAACGTGTCTTTATTTCAACCTTCTCGGGGTGTCGATCAGCCCCGCAAGATAGTCGAGAGAAACGTTGTAGTATTTTGCTAACGTGACCATACGCTCAAACGGAATGGCTCTTTTTCCGTTTTCATACTGAGCGTAATAGGATTGGCTGGTGCCGATGATCTTCGCAATTTCTTCCTGACTTTGATCCGCATCCTCTCGAAGATCCTTCAATCTTTGGTATACGCTCATTCTTGCCACCTTTTTTTTGAAAAAATTATAGCACAAATGAACTAAAAAGTCAACTTTGATCCATATATGGATTGCTTTGAATCAAACGCGATTTTTCGAAATCGGGCACAAGGGCGTTGACAGATCGCGCTTTTTGTATTACAATAAGGAAAAAAACCGAGGAGATCTCTATGAGCACACCGAGCTTTGGCTTTCACCACATCGCGCTCAAGTGCGCGGATTTTGAAAAGAGCATCGCCTTCTATCAGGCGATCGGCCTTAGGCTTTACGCGCGCTGGCGGGCAGATCCCACGCGACAGATCGCGCTTCTGTCGCTTCCCGCAGGCGGGATGATGGAGCTGTTCTCCGACGGCGGCGACGCCTTCCCCGAGGAGGGCAAGTACGTCCACTTTGCGATGAAGTCGGACGATGTTGAGGGCTACTACGCCCGCGCCGTTGCCGCAGGCGGCACGCCGCTGACACCGCCGAAGACGGTCGATCTTGACTCCTCGCCCGTTAAGCTGCGCTTGCACCTCGCCTTCGTCAAGGGGCCTGACGGCGAGCAGCTCGAATTTATCGAATCGAGGGAGCTGTAAGATGTACGCGAGGGAGAACCTGCCCGAGGGGTACGCAGAGATCCTGTCGGTCGACCTGCAAAAGGATAAGCGGCTTGCCCTTTGGGTCAATTTGGCGGGCGTCGTCATTATGGTTGCAATGGGCGTGGCGATGTGCTTTTTCAAGCCGCTGACTCTGCTCGCCGACGTGTCCGAGAATTTTCCTTTGAGCTTTTTGCTCCGCTTTGGGGTGTTGATGCTCGGAATGCTCCTTTACGTCCTTTTGCACGAGGCGGTGCACGGTGTCTTTATGAAGGCGTACGGCGCAAGGCATCTTCGCTTCGGCTTCACGGGGCTCTACGCCTATGCGGGGGCCCCCGCGACCTATTTCACGAAGGGTGCGTATCTCGTCATTGCGCTAGCGCCCGTCGTGCTGTGGGGTATCGTCCTCGGCGTGCTGAATCCGCTCGTGCCTGACGGATGGTTCTGGGTCGTTTATCTGATTCAGATCTTCAACGTTTCGGGTGCCGTCGGCGACTTCTACGTTACGCTCCGCTTTTTGCGCCTGCCGCGCGACCTCCTCGTGTGCGACACGGGCGTTTCGATGATCGTATACGGAAAACAAGAAGAATAAAAGGAAGCGGTTGCTTGCAACCGCTTCCTTTATGTTTTGTCCGAATAAAATTTTGAAGAGCGCGAGAAGCTTTTTTAAAAGCGTCTCGCAATCCCCGACTTGCAATCCTAGTCTTGCAATCTCAAAGCACCTCGAGCTTGGCGTAGGTTGCCATCAGCTTTTTGACGTCGCCGCCCTCGAACTGCACCTCGTAGAGGATGTCGGCGCCGAAGTCCTTTGCCGAAAGGATCACGCCCGTGCCGAAGCGGATATGGCGCACCCGCGTGCCTGCCGAGAGGCGCTTGACGCTAAAGGCGGGGGATGGCGGCGTGGTCGGCGAGAGAATCGCGCGGCGCGAAAACTCACGCGAGACGAGCTCGCTCCGATGCCCGGTGCGGGGGGGAGAGGATGAGGGGCGCGTGCCGCCCATGCCGAATTGCGGGCGCGCGGCGCGGTCGAGCTGTAACAGCTCCTTCGGCATCTCCTCCCGCACGAAGCAGGAGAGGGGGTTGTGCCCTGTTCTGCCGTAGAGCATACGCTCCTCGGTATGGGTGAGGAAGAGACGGCGCTTCGCCCGCGTAATGGCGACGTATGCCAGACGGCGCTCCTCGTTCATCTCCTCGGAGTTGCCAATGTTCTGAAGCCCCGGGAAAACACCGTCCTCCATACCCGAAAGGAACACGACGGGGAACTCCAGCCCCTTTGCGCTGTGGATGGTCATCAGCACCACGGCATCGGCGTTTTCATCGTATTTGTCGGTGTCGGAGACGAGGCTGACCTCCTCCATAAAGCCGACAAGGGTCGGCGTTTCCACGCGCGCCTCATACTCGGCGGCGGCGGAAATAAACTCGTGCAGGCTGTCGAGCCTGCCCTGCTTCACGATCTCGTCCTCCGAGGATTCGCGCAGCATCATCTCATAGCCCGTGGCGGCGTAAAGCTCCTCCATCAGCTTCGAGGGCGGGAGCGAAAGTGCGCGCAGACGCGCGATCATATCGGTGAAGGCGATCAGCTTGTCCGCCACCCGCGCGAGGGCGGGATAGCGCAGACTGTTCCGCATGATCTCCATCATCGACACACCCTCCTCCTCGGCGATCGAGGAGACGGCGGCAAGGGTCGCCGCGCCGATCTTACGCTTCGGCTCGTTGATGATGCGAAAAAGCGCCATCGTGTCGCTGTCGTTTAGAATCAGCTGCAGGTACGCCTTGATATCCCTGATCTCCTTGCGGTCGTAGAAGCGCTGACCGCCCAGCACGCGGTAGGGAATGCCGCTTTTGGTAAAGCCGCTCTCCAGCGCACGCGCAAGCTCGTTGAGTCGGTAAAGCACCGCGAAGTCGCGGTAGCGGTATTTTTCCTTCACGACCAGCTCAAGAATGCGGTCGGTGATGTAGCGCGCCTCACCGTTTTGGTCACGGCACTGGCAAAGGACAATCTTCTCGCCCTGCTCGGCGTTGCACCAAAGCCTTTTGCCGTAGCGGTTGCGGTTTTTGTCGATCACGGCGTTCGCAGCCGCAAGGATCGTCTTCGTGCTACGGTAGTTCTGCTCGAGCTTGATAACGATTGCGTCGGGATAGGTCGAGTCGAAGCTCAGGATGTTCTCAACCGTCGCGCCTCGGAACTTGTAGATCGATTGGTCGTCGTCGCCGACCACCATCAGGTTTCTGTGCTTTGCCGCGAGCAGATTCGTGAGGCAGAACTGCGCGGGGTTGGTGTCCTGATACTCGTCGACCGAGATGTAACGGAATTTATTCTGATAGTACTCGGCGATCTCGGGGTGAGCCGAGAGCAGCTCGACGGTCTTCATAATGATATCGTCGAAATCGAGCGCGTTTGCCGCCGAAAGCTCCTCCTGATATTTCTCGTAAATCTGGCAGATATGCTTTTGCCGCAGGTCGCGCCCCCTGTCCATTTCCTTGGGCGGAACGAGGTTATCCTTCGCCGAGGAGATGGCGTTCATCACCGTTCGGACGGGCAGATTCTTCTCGTCGATATCCAGCTCCTTCATACACTTGATCACGAGACGCTTTTTGTCGTCAGTGTCGTAGATCGAGAAGCCCGGCAACAGCCCTGCCGTTTCGGTGTGGCGGCGCAGAATACGCATACAGATCGAGTGGAAGGTGCCCGCCCAGATCTCGTTTGTGACATCCTCGTCCTCAAAGGTCTTTGAAAGCCGCTCCTTGATCTCGTTTGCCGCCTTGTTCGTGAAGGTGATGGCAAGCATACACCACGGCGGGCATGGCTCCGTGATAAATTCGTCGAGGACCTCCGCAAGCTCCGCGCGTGGGAGTGACGCGGCATCCTCAAGCGCGCGCACGCGCGCCTCGGTCAGCGCGTCGGGCACACGCGTATCGTGGTAGGCGTTGCCGTAGCGGATCTGGAAGGCGATGCGGCGCACCAGCACCGTCGTTTTTCCGCTGCCCGCCCCCGCGAGGATCAGGAGCGGACCGTTGACGGCGAAGACCGCCTCACACTGCTTTTCGTTCAGAAAGTCGCTGTAATACAGCTCAAACAAGCGGCGCTTTGCCGCGAGATATCGCTCCTTGAGTTCCATAAATGCTCCTTTTGCTCTGAGAAAACGAGATCCGCCCACGGGGAACGGATCGCGCGTATGCTTTCGGCTTTTTGGGGAAATACTTTTCCTATATATTTTATCATAGAGGAATGGATAAGTCAAGTGAAAATGCTTGAAAGAGAGCTGCCCCTTTTCGGGCTTTCCTTCTTTGCCGATGGGGTCGCGGCGGCGGCAGAGGCGGCGATTCAAAAACGCGCGCTCGTTTTTACGCCGAACGCCGAAATGCTCTGCCGTGCCCTGCGCACACCCGCCTTTTTCGGGCAGCTTGAGAGGGCGACTCTGCTTCTGCCCGACGGCGTTGGCGTGACGCTGGCGGCGGCGCTGCAGGGAAAGCAACTGCCGCGTGCAGCGGGGGTCGAATTCGGAGAGGAGGTCGCCGCGCATCTCGCCGCGCACGGCGGCAGTCTTTTCCTATACGGCGGAAGGGAGGGGGTCGCCGCGCGTGCGGCAGAGCGGTTATCGGCACGTCACAGGGGACTCGTGATCGCGGGGAGCTGTCACGGCTACGGAGGCGCGGCGGCGGAGAGCGCGCTTCTCGATCGCCTTCGCACAGAGCCGCCCGCGGTGCTCTTCGTCTGCCTCGGCTCGCCGCGGCAGGAGACGGTCGCGGCGGAATTCAAGACGCATCTGCCGCATACGGCGATCGCCGCCCTCGGCGGCAGTCTCGATCTGTACGCGGGTGATCTGCGCCGTGCGCCGCGCATTTTCCGCGCGTGCGGGTGCGAGTGGCTGTGGCGCGTGCTGTGTGAGCCGCGGCGGATTCGACGGATGTGGGCTCTGCCGCTCTTTCTCCTTTACGCGGTACGCGCGGCGGCGGTTTTTTGGTGGAAAGTGTACCGCACGCGCGGCAAAGCGAAGGAAAGTTCTGTTAAAAATCACAAAATTTGATAAATTTTCGTCAAGCCTATTGTAAAATGGGAAAAAGTGTGTTAAAATAGTAAATTGGTAGACCACGAAAGAAAATAATTTTTATATCGGAGGAATTCTAAAATGTCTGTTAAAGTTGCGATTAACGGCTTTGGCCGTATCGGTCGTCTTGCATTCCGTCAAATGTTCGGTGCTGACGGCTACGAGGTAGTTGCGATCAACGACCTCACCAGCCCCAAGATGCTGGCACATCTTCTGAAGTACGATACCGCTCAGGGTAGCTACGTTGCCGCAGGTCACACGGTTGACTACAAGGAAGCAGAGTATGCAGAGGACGGCAAGACCGTTGTCACTCCCGGCTCCATCACCGTTGACGGTAAGGAGATCACCATCTACGCTGAGCCGAAGGCAGCAAACCTGCCCTGGGGTAAGATCGGCGTTGACGTCGTTCTCGAGTGCACCGGCTTCTACTGCTCGAAGGAGAAGTCCATGGCTCACATCGAGGCAGGCGCAAAGAAGGTCGTTATTTCTGCTCCCGCAGGTAAGGACCTGAAGACCATCGTTTTCAACGTAAACAACGAGATCCTGACCAAGGAGGACCAGATCATTTCGGCTGCATCCTGCACCACGAACTGCCTCGCTCCTATGGCAAAGGCGCTGAATGACGCATATCCGATCCAGTCGGGTATCATGACCACGGTTCACGCTTACACGGGTGACCAGATGATCCTTGACGGCCCGCACCGCAAGGGTGACCTCCGCCGTGCTCGCGCAGGTGCTCAGAACATCGTTCCGAACTCCACCGGCGCTGCAAAGGCAATCGGTCTCGTTATCCCCGAGCTCGACGGCAAGCTCATCGGCTCGGCTCAGCGCGTTCCCACCTGCACCGGCTCGACCACGCTGCTCGTTGCAGTCGTTAAGGGCAAGGATGTTACCAAGGAGAGCATCAATGCCGCTATGAAGGCAGCTGCAAACGAGTCCTTCGGCTACAGCACCGACGAGATTGTTTCCTCTGACGTCATCGGTATGCGTTACGGCTCGCTGTTCGACGCTACCCAGACCATGGTTGCAAAGATCGACGACGACACCTATCAGGTTCAGGTCGTTTCCTGGTACGACAACGAGAACTCCTACACCAGCCAGATGGTTCGCACGATTAAGTATTTCGCTGAGATCTAATCTGCAAGCCAATAAAAAAGCCTCGGAATTTTCCGGGGCTTTTTACTTTTGCACGGCGAAGATCTCGTCATACTCCGCGTTTAAGATCTCCTTGATCAGCAGGATCTCGTCGGGATAGAGGTGGCGTTGACCGACCTCGATCTTGGCAAGCGCACTGCGCGTAACGTCACAGCCGCGAAGCTGCAGCCTCGCCGCCAGAATCTCCTGCGTCATCCCCGCCGCCTCACGAAGGCGACGGATGTTGTTCCCGATCTGTTTTTCGACCTTGCTATTCATACTTCCTCATTTTTTGCACTTATTTTGGAGCAAATGCTTGACTTTATTATAATCGTATGCTATGATTAGTTTGCACCTATATAGGTGCAATCGAAAAACGGAGGAAAACAAATGTACTGTAAAAATTGTGGAGAGGAAATCCAAGAGGAAGCCGCGATCTGTGTAAAATGCGGATTTGCCAACGGCACGGGCACGAAATTTTGCGGTCACTGCGGCAAGGAGGTCGCAGAAGGACAGGCGATCTGTATGAGCTGCGGCTTTTACGTGAATCAGCCCGAGGCGAAAAAGCAAGAACCGAGCGCGGCAAAGAGCGCAACGGAAGCGATCTGTGAGGAATACCGCGCGCCCGTACGGCGAAGCGTGATCTTTTCAATTGTGAAGAACGCACTTACGATTGCAATCGTTCTTGCGGTTTTATTTGCACCGATCTTTACCTGCGAGAGAAGCGTCTCTGATCTCACGGCTGAAGAGCTGTTGCAGGTGCAAATACCGGAGAGCGAGGGAGCGCTAGAGAAGTTTTGGACTGAGGGGAAGATCGAACAGCGCTTTTCGCTTTTTGAGGACATGAAGCTGCTTGGAAAAATGCTTTTTGGTGAAGAAGGAAGGAAAGGCGATATCGTATTCGTCTCGGTTCTTTATGAGGGACTTTTCCTTGATTTCATTCTTATTTCGATGGTTATGCTTACTGTGATGGCGGGCAAGCAACTATTCTCGGAAATACAGGAATTGAGCGGAATTGATCAAACAACGCTTTTAATGGTGAATCAGCTGAAAAAGAGCGGAGACGAAAAGAAAAAAAGAAGTGCTTTCAGACAGCAAACGGTTTACGCACTCTTTATGTACGTGCTTTTTGACGTCGTTTTTTCGAGACTGTTTGGAGGTTTGTTTGAAATAGGCGGCGTGAGAGGCGTTCGTAAAATGGATTGTTTTTCGGGTGTTTCCTTTTGGTTCGTTTTGGTCTTGGTGCTTGTCGTCGTGTACGTTGTGATTGACTCCAAGAAAAAACAAGTTGATAAGCAGATGCTTTTGTCCATTACGGAGAAGGAATACGCAGAGGCGCAACAATAAAATCTTTTCATTGCTCGCCGCAAGGTTTTGCGGGGGTGCGGGGGAGCTTTTTCAAAAGCTCCCCCGATTCCATTCCCCGATTCCATTTCTCACCGTCGACAAAAAAGGATTGACAAGAAAAAGAGCTTTGTGGTAAAATAAAGAAAAAGGGGTGATTTTATGCCAAACGAAAGCACTTACAAGATCCGCACGAAGCGCCGCAATCTGTTTTTGCGCGTAACGCCCGGACATTTTGCGACCAGCCATAGCCATATCAACTATTATATCGACGTGACCACGCAAAAGACGCGTCTTTCCGAGGCGACGGCGATTGCGGAGGAGCTGGTCTCCTATTACGGACAAAACACCATCGTCGACACGATCCTCTGTCTTGACGGAACCGAGGTCATCGGTACCTGCCTTGCAGAGCAGCTCACGCGCGGAAACTATACGAATCTCAACGCGCATCAGACGATCTACGTCGTCACGCCCGAGCATACCACGGGCAGCCAGATCATCTTCCGTGATAACATCGTACCGATGATTGAGGCAAAGAACGTTCTGATCCTTGCGGCATCGGTCACTACGGGCTACACCGCGCAGGCTGCGATTGAGGCGATCAAGTATTATAACGGAGTCATCGCGGGCGTGTGCGCCGTATTCGCAACGGTGGACAAGTGTGCGGGCTATACCGTCAACGCCGCATTCGACCCGAATGATCTGAACGACTATGCGACCTATCCGTCGCACGAATGCCCGATGTGCAAGCGGGGCAGAAAAATTGATGCGCTGGTTAACAGCTTCGGCTACTCAAAGCTTTGAAAAATTATCTGAAAACGGGCGAAAGCCCGTTTTTTGTTGCATTTTCGGAGGCTGTGTGATAGAATGTAAAAAAAGTGTTCAATGAAGGAGGGAAGAGCGTGGCAGAGCTTTGGGACGTTTACGATAAGGATAGAAACAAAACGGGGCGTACGCATCTGCGCGGCACGCCGCTTGCCGCGGGCGAGTATCACCTCGTCATCCACGTCTGGGTGCGCGATAAACAGGGACGTCTTCTTCTGACGCGCCGCGCTCCGGACAAGTACCCCTTTCCCAATTGCTGGGAATGCACGGGCGGCTCCGCCCTTGCGGGGGAGACGAGCGAGATGGCGGCCCTGCGCGAAACGCGCGAGGAAACGGGCATCGACCACACCGCGTCGCGCCGCCAATGCCTGATCTCCTACACACGGGGCGATTGGCACGGCGACATCTGGCTCTTTGACGCGGATTTCACCGCCGCCGAGGTGCGCTTGCAGGAAGGGGAGACCACGGATTTGCGCCTTTGCACCAAGGACGAGGTGCTGTCGCTGTGCAAAAGCGGCGAGTTCTGCGGCTACGATTATATTGAAAAGCTAATGCAGATTCTGTAAATAAAACTTTACATTTCGAGATGCTTATGGAATTTTTCAAGCTCTTCACTTCAAACACAACGGCAGTCGGTCAACGACTGTATTGAGCGTGTGCCGGCACCGCAGGCGGACGGTTGCTTTGACAACCGCAGGCTGCTTTCCGATCCGCAGATGCCGCAAAGAGCGATCTACGGCGGTCATCCGAATGACGGGGGCTCTCTCAACGCTTGTATTGGAGACGGCCTCTTTTATCAAAAAAATGTCAAAAAATATTGCATTTTCCACAAAACTGTGTTAAAATATACTTAAATTTGTGCCAAAGGCACACAAAGGAGGTTCTTATGAACAAGTTCTCAAAGCTTCTTGGGTATGATCCCGTAGAAAAGAAGACGAACGTCAGAACCGAGATCATTGCAGGTATCGTTACCTTCCTTGCAATGGCGTACATTCTGACGGTCAACCCGAACTCGATCCTTTACGCGAGCGTTGCGGATCCGAGGTGGTCGTCTCTTTTCATCGCGACCGCACTGGGTGCGATCATCGGTACGCTTCTCATGGCGTTCCTCGCAAAGATGCCGCTGGCGCAGGCATCGGGTATGGGTCTGAACTCGCTGGTCGGCTCGGTTATCGGCGGCGGTATCGGCTTCTATTCCTACAAGTTTGCATTTACCATCGGACAGGCTTTTATGATGGTCCTGATCTCGGGCGTGCTCTTCCTTGCACTCTCGCTGATTAAGATCAAGGGTAAGACCTTCCGCGAGCTGATCTTCGACGGTATGCCCGTGGCTGTCAGAAGCGCGATCTCGGTCGGTATTGGTCTGTTCATTGCTTACATCGGCTTCCAGAATGCAGGCGTGATCATTCACAACCAGTACACGCAGGTCGGCTTCGTTGACCTCACCAACTGGGGTGAGCAGGTCATCAACGTCGGTAAGGGTGTTGCGATCGCATCGAAGAGCGCACTCGTTGCACTGATCGGTCTGTTCCTCATTGCGATCCTCGACAAGCTCGCAGTGAAGGGCTCGGTCATTCTCGGCATCATCGGCGCGACCGTCGTCGGTATCCCCTTCGGCGTGACCGATCTTTCGATCATCAAGGGCAACGGCGCGATCTCCTGGAAGTTCTGGGAAAACTTTGAGAACTTCTTCTCGGTTGGTGAGGGCTCGGTATTCGGCTCCTTCACCGACGTATTCAAGACCGGCTTCCCCGAGGGCTCTCTCTTTACCGTTATCATGCTGATCATCACGATGTGCATGATCGATATGTTCGACACGATGGGCACGATCGTTGGCTGCTGCGGCGGTAACAGAATCCTGTCCGACGAGAACGATAAGCCCCACAACTACGGTAAAATCATGCTCTCCGACGCAGTTGCTACCTGTGCGGGTGCAATGCTCGGTACCTCGACGGTCACCACCTTCGTTGAGTCGGGTGCGGGCGTATCCGCAGGCGGTAGAACCGGTCTAACCGCGCTCACCACCGCGACTATGTTCTTCCTCTCGATGTTCGCGCTGCCTCTGTTTGCCGCAATTCCGTCGGCTGCAACTGCATCGGCGCTGATCTACGTCGGCGTTCTGATGATGAAGAACAACGTCAAGAGCGTTGACTTCAGCAACGCGATCAACGCGACCGCCGCATTCCTGACGATCGTCGTAATGGTTCTGTCCTACTCGATCACTAAGGGTATCGGTGTCGGTCTGCTCTCCTACACGCTGATGTCGCTCGTTGCTTACCTCGTTGAGCTGATCAAGAGCGCGATCACCAAGACCGAGCGTCCGAAGTGGAGCATCTCCGTGGTTTCGATCATCGTATCGATCCTCTTTGCGGTCTACTTCTTCGTTCCTACGGTTCTCTGATAAAAAGACAAATAAAAAAGAGACTGTCTTGCGACAGTCTCTTTTTTATTTGCATAGAAACGCGGAAAGCGCGTGCTCACGCGCGGCGACCGCGGAAGCGTCGGGCTCGGGATAGTGCGCGAGGGGGAAGGGGATACCGAGGTTTTCATACTTGACGGAGCAGAGCTTGCGAAAGGGCAAAAGCTCGATCGCGTCGATATTCGGGTGCGAGTGGATCAGCTCCGCTAAAAACGCGTCGTTTTCCGCGTCGTCGTTGAGTCTTGGCACCGTAACCTGACGGAGCGTGGTCGGAATGTTACGCGCGGACAGCTCCGCAAGGAAGGACAGCGGCGTGTCAATGCCGCATCCGACGTGCGTGCGGTAGAGTGCGTCGTTTTTATACTTGATATCAAGCAGTACGCGGTCGGTGTGCGAAAGCAGCGTGCGTACAGCGCCGCTCAGAATACACCCCGAGGTGTCAAGGCAGGTGTGAAGCCCGCGCGCGTGGCACTCCTTGAAAAACGCGGCGGCAAAGTCTGCCTGCAAAAGCGGCTCACCGCCCGAGAGGGTCACGCCCCCCTCACGCCCGAAATATTCGCGGTAGCGCAGGGCGCGCTCCGCAAGCGCGGTGGCGGCGTATTCTCTGCCGCCCGTGGGATCGTGCGTGTCGGGGTTGTGGCAAACGCCGCAACGAAGCGGACACCCCTGTAAGAATACAACGAAACGGACGCCCGGCCCGTCAAGCGTGCCGAGCGTCTGGATCGAATGTACGCGTCCCTTTCTACCGTTCATCAAAGCACCTCGTGGAAGGTACGGCTGATGACCTCCCGCTGCTGCTCACGCGAGAGCTTATGGAAGTTCACGGCGTAGCCCGAAACGCGGATGGTCAGGTTAGGATACGCCTCGGGATCCTCGTACGCCTTCAGAAGCGTTTCGCGGTTCAGAACGTTGACGTTGATGTGGTGCGCGCCCTTGCCGAAGTAGCCGTCAAGGATCGTGACGAGGTTCGTCACGCGCTCCTCCCCGTTTCGCCCAAGTGCCTCCGGCGTGATCGAGAAGGTGTTCGAGATGCCGTCGCGGCAATCGTCGTAGCTGAGCTTTGCCACCGAGTTGAGCGAGGCGAGCGCACCGTTTTCCTCACGGTTGTGCATCGGGTTCGCACCCGGGGCGAAGGGCTGTGCGGCGGCGCGGCCGTCAGGCGTTGCGCCCGTGTGCTTGCCGTACATAACATTCGAGGTGATGGTCAGCACCGAGAGCGTATGGATCGCGCCGCGGTAGGTCGGCGTTTTACGCAGCTCGGTGATCATCTTGTGCGTCAGCTCCTTGGCAATCAGGTCGACCCTGTCATCGTCGTTGCCGTACTTCGGGAAGTCGCCCTCGGTCTCGAAGCGGACGATGAAGCCCTGCTCGTCCGTCACGGGCGTGACGCGTGCGTGCTTGATGGCGCTAAGCGAGTCGGTGATGACCGAAAGCCCCGCGATGCCGAACGCCATAAAGCGCGTGACCTCGGTATCGTGCAGTGCCATCTGCGATTTTTCATAGGCGTATTTATCGTGCATATAGTGAATGACGTTCATCGTATTCACGTATAGGCGCGAGAGCCAAGCGATATAGATGTCCAGGCGCGCTGTGACCTCGTCATAGTCGAGCGAGCCGCCCGAAAGAACGGGCATCTGCGGACCGATGTGCATGCCGCTCGTGGTATCGTAGCCGCCGTTGATCGCGATGAGCAAAAGCTTCGCAAGGTTGCAGCGTGCGCCGAAGAACTGCATTTGTCGGCCGACCTGCATCGCCGAAACGCAGCAGGCAATCGCGTAATCGTCGCCGTAGATCGGGCGCATCAGATCGTCGTTTTCGTATTGGATCGAGTCGGTATCGGCAGAGACCTGCGCGCAGAAGCGCTTGAAGCCCTCTGGGAGCCTGGTCGACCACAGCACCGTCAGGTTCGGCTCAGGCGACGAGCCGAGCGTGTAGAGCGTGTTGAGAATGCGGAAGCTGCTTTTGGTGACGAGCGTGCGTCCGTCCTCACCCATACCGCCGACCGCCTCGGTGATCCACATCGGGTCACCGCCGAACAGCTCGTTGTATTCGGGGGTGCGCAGGTGGCGTGCCATACGGAGCTTGATGACGAAGTCGTCGATCAGCTCCTGCGCCGCATCCTCGGTCAGCGTGCCGTTTTTAAGGTCGCGCTCGATATAGATATCAAAGAAGCTGCTGACGCGTCCGAGCGACATTGCGGCGCCGTTTTGCTCCTTGATCGCCGCAAGATAGCCGAAGTAGGTCCACTGGATCGCTTCCTTTGCGTTCTTGGCAGGCTCGGAGATATCGAAGCCGTACATTGCCGCCATTTCCTTCATATATCCGAGGAAGGTGATCTGCTGGAACAGCTCCTCGTTACGGCGGATATGCTCGGAGTCAAAGGGCAGCTCACAGAGCGCCCCCTTGTCCTTCTTCTTTTCCTCGATCAGTCGGTCGATGCCGTAGAGTGCCACGCGGCGGTAGTCGCCGATGATGCGGCCGCGGCCGTAGGCGTCGGGAAGACCCGTGATGACGTGGCACTTACGCGCCGCGCGCATCTCGTCGGTGTAGGCGCGGAAAACGCCGTCGTTGTGCGTGGTGCGGAAGCGGAATTCCTCCTCCACCTTCGGGCTGAGCTTGTAGCCGTACGCCTCGCAGGCGTTTTTCACCATGCGCATACCGCCGAAGGGGTTGACGCTGCGCTTGAGCGGTCGATTGGTCTGAAGACCCACGATCAGCTCGTTTTCCTTATCAATATAACCGGGCGAGAAGCTCGTGAGCGAGGAGACGGTCGCCGTGTCGATGTCAAGGACACCGCCAAACTGACGCTCCAGCGCGAAAAGCGCGTTCACCTTCTTCATCATATCCGAGGTGCGCGGGGTCGCGCCCGCAAGAAAGGCGCTGTCGCCCTCGTACGCCGTGTAGTTTTGCTGAATGAAGTCGCGGACGTTGATCGTGTCCTGCCAGACTCCTTCCTTAAATCCGTTCCAATTTTTGTGTTTCATATTCTATTCTCCCTTTCTCAAGACAGAACAGCCCAGACGGTCGGCTTGATTCCAAATATTCCCTCGCGGTGCTCCGCAAATCCGTCAGTCATTTGTTAATTTAAGTATATCGCAAAGCGCGGAAAAAGTCAATACAAAGATGCGCTTATTCGGACTTAAAAAATCCCGCGCCCGCATTTTCAAGATAATCCTGCCGCGTGCCGAAGAAAAGCGTCTTCCCGACGTGCAGAATATGCGTTGCGTCACGCATTGCGGCAGCGATATCGTGCGAGATCATAATGACCGTCATCCCCTCACGGTGGAGGGCGGCGATCAGCTCGTACATCTGCTCAGTCACGAGCGGGTCAAGCCCCGCGGTCGGCTCGTCAAGCAGAAGCATCGAGTCGGCGGCGCAAAGCGCACGCGCAAGTAAAACGCGCTGCTGCTGACCGCCCGAGAGGTCGCGGTAGGGCATCTTGGCAAGCGAGGTGATGCCCATCCGCTCCATATTTTCCGCGGCGCGTGCCTTATCCGCGGCGGAAAGGAAGGGGCGGAATTTTCCGCCGACGGTGCCCGATCGCACGATCTCCTCAACCGATGCGGGAAAGTCGCGCTGGATCGGCGTTTGCTGGGGAAGGTAGCCGATGCGGTTTTTCGTCAAGCCGTCCCCGAGCGAGATCTCGCCCGACAGCGGGGGGATCAGATGTAAAAGCGTCTTCATCAGCGTGGATTTTCCACTGCCGTTTTCGCCGACGACGACGAGATAGTCGCCGCGCTCTACCGAAAAATTCAAATGCTCTACGATCGCGTGCCCGTCGTAGCCGAGGGCAAGCTCGCGGCAGATCAGCTGTGCCATAAAAGCTCCTTTAGTTCAGCGCGGCAGTCAGCACCGCGAGATTTTCTTCCATTGCAGAAAGGTAGGTAAGCGTTCCGTCAAGCTCGCTTTTCTTTACCGATTGCAGCGAGGTAAGACTGCAAATCGACTGATCCCCCGTCGCCGTGTGGGAGATTGCGGTGCGCGCGAGCGCGTCGTCGCCGTGATCGAGGATCAGCACGGTGTGAATGTCGCCCTGATCGATCGCCTGCGCCAGACGAATCGGCGTTTCAAAGGTTGCGGTCGCGTCGGTCGTACAGCCGTCGAAGGCGGCGACGACCGAAAGCCCATAATCGCGCGCAAGATAGCGGAAGGGGTGACGGTCTGCAAGCACGAGCGTGTCGGTTTTTGCCGCCGCGACCGCTTCAGCGTAGCGAAGATCGAGCGCGCCGAGCGCGTCGAGGTAGCTGTCAAGGCTTTCGTCATATACCGCGGCACCGTCGGGGTCGAGCGAAGAGAGCGCGTCGGCGATCGCCGTGCAAAGCACCTGCGCATTCTTCAGCGAGAGCCAGACGTGCTCGTCCGATGCGTGTGCGTGGTCGGCGTGGTCGTGCGCGTCGCCGTCAAGACAGATGACCGCATCCCCAAGAAGCGAGAGCAGCGAGAGGGCGCGCCGCGTACCGTCACCCGAGAGGGCAAGCACGTCGGACACCCACGCATCCTCCGCCGCGCCGCCAACATAGAGGAAAAGATCGCAGTCCGCGATCCGCGCAACATCGGCGGTCGACGGCTCGTAGCTGTGGATATCAATGCCGTTGTCGAGCAGATAGGTGATTTCATAGCGGTCGGCGCGCCCCGCCGTCAGCACGCGTACCCAATCGTATGCGGCAAAGGAGGTGCAAACGACCTGTATTTTGCCGTCCTTCTCCCCGCCGCCGCAGGCGGCAAGCGGTAACAGAAGAAGGAGGGCAAGGAAAAGCGATAGAAATTTTTTCATTGGGAAGCCTTTTCTAGTTTTTTGGTGAACCTATGATACCATACCGCGCGCCGCTTGTCAATAAATTTGCGAAAAATTCGCAAATTTAAAGCAGAAAAAAGGACCGCCCCGAGCGGGGCGGTCCGAAAAGAAAGAGAGACGCATTGTTAACGCGAAACAAGCATCGATTCGGTCACCGTAAAGCTCGCCGTAACGCTATCGTTGCCGCGCAGGACGGTGATCTCGACCGTGTCGCCGACGCGTGCGTCAAGCATAGCGTCGACCGCGTGGTAGGAGCGCGTGATGCTGCGTGCCGCACCGTCGCCGATCTTGATCGATCGCAGGACGTCGCCGCGCTTCAGCTGACCCTTGGCAGGGCCGCTGGTGACGTCGGAGGAGACGATGACGGTCTCAACGATCGAAAGGCCGCCCGTTTCGGTATTGATGACGGCAGAGGAATCCTTGAGCGAGATCGAGATGCCGAGGGTCGGGCGCTGGACCGTCTGAAGCGACGTGCCGTAGCAGTGATCGATGATGTTGTCAGCGACCGCGCGCACGACGTTCGAGGGGATCGCGTAGGCGATGTTCTCAACCGAGGTGGAGCTGATCTTCGCATTCACGATACCGATCAGCTTGCCACACGCATCGTAAAGGCCGCCGCCGCTGTTGCCGTTGTTGACCGCGGTGTCAATGCGTAAAACGCGCAGTGAGACCGTCGTCGATTCGTCAGCCGCCTTCATCGTGATGGATTCGGAATCCACGCTCACGATGCCGTAGGTGGCGGAGAGTCCGAGGCCGCGCGGATTGCCGACGGCGATCGCCTCCGTCCCGACCGAGGTCAGGTCGGAGTCTGCAAGCTCTACCGTCGCCACGGCAGTGGAGCTGCGCAGACGCTCGCTGTCTTCTATGCGAAGGACGGCGATATCGTAATACATCGAGCCGCCGACGTAGGTGGCGGGAATTTCAAGCGATTCGTATTCCGCGCCGTAAAGATAGAGTGAAAGCTCGTTGCTCACGCGGCCGCGGTAGCTATCGTATACGACGTGGTAGTTCGTGATGATGAAGGCATCGCCCGCGCTCTTATCCATCAGGTAGATCACGCCGGAGCCAGAGATCGAGCCGCCCACCAGCACGGTGACCGCACTCTGCAGCCCCTTCGTGGTGGCGTTCGCGATGTCGCTTTCCGTGCCGTTTACCGTCAGATTGACGCTGGGGGCAGCGCCCTCGCCGCTCTCCGCGCCGCCGAGGGTCTGGGTCGAGCCGTCCTTATAGGTTACGACGAGCTCACCCTTCTCGTTAAAATGCGCGTCCTCAATATCCCGCGAGTGCATCGTCAGGGCACAGCCCGGGAGAATAAGGAGAGCAAGCAGAAGAGAGACCGTCGCCAAAATATGCTTACAAAGCTTCATACGGATATCCTTTCGCCGTTCGTTGTATAGAGTATAAATCGGCTCCTTAAAATCAAGTTTAACACAGCGCGGCGCCAAAATCAATCATTTTTGACAAAATGCAGAAAAAAAGAGACGAGGGGACTTGAAAAAAGGAAAGCTCGACGATATACTAAAAGTAGTATGTTTTAATTTGATTTTAGTCGGGTGTGTATACTATCTTTCAGAAAGCAAATAAAAGGAGGAAGCGTATGCGACTGTTACTTGCGGAGGACGAAAAGGATCTTTCCCGCGTCCTCGTAACGATCCTACAGCACAATCACTACACGGTGGATCCCGTATTCGACGGGGAGGATGCGCTGGCGTATCTTGAAAGCGGACTTTACGATGCCGCGATCCTCGATATTATGATGCCGAAGATGGACGGGATCACCGTCCTTAAAAGGGCGCGTGCCAAGGGTGTGCGGATTCCGATCCTGATGCTCACGGCGAAGGCGGAGGTCGACGATAAGGTGCTGGGGCTTGAATCGGGCGCCAACGATTATCTGACGAAGCCCTTTGCCACGAAGGAGCTTCTGGCGCGCATCCGCGCGATGACGCGTAGCCGCGACGCGCAGGACTCCAGCCTCTGCTTTGCCGATCTTTCGCTCAACCGCGCGACCTTTGAGCTGTCGGGTAGCAGCGGCAGCGTGCGGCTCCCGAACAAGGAATATCAGATGATGGAGCTTCTGATGCAGAATCCGCACCACGTCATCTCGACCGAGCGGTTTATGGAGAAGATCTGGGGGCTTGACAGTGAAGCGGAGCTGAATGTGGTCTGGGTCTATATCTCCTATTTACGGAAAAAGATCGCATCGCTTTCAAGTCGGGTGCAGATTCGCTCAAACCGCAATCTTGGCTATTCGCTGGAGGACGCCGATGATCAAAAAGCTGCGCCGTAAGTTTATCGAGGTCACGATGATCTCGGTGTTCATCGTGCTGTTCGTGATGATGTTCGCCATCAATCTTGCGTCCTTTCGCAGTCTCAACGAGCAGATCGACAACCGTCTCGCCTTCCTCTGTGACATCGGTGGGAAGGAGGCGGAGCTGGGCCCTGAGGTCATCGACATTCTGAAAAAGCACGAGCTTTCGTCCGAGTCGGTCTTCGATATGCGCTACTTCACCGTCTTTTTCTCGGAGGACGAGGGGGAGAGCTACGCGCAGTTCGGGCGTGACGACCCCGTGCGTGAGGAGGATGCGATCTCCATGGCACTTGCGGTTAAGGACGGCGAGCAAAGCGACTTTTACGAGGGCTACAAGTATACCGTGACCGTGCGCGACGGCGGCGAGCTTTATATCTTTCTCGATTGCAGCCGCGAGCTCAACAGCTTTTACACCTTTCTCACCAGCAGCTTTATCATCAGCATGATCTCGCTGCTGCTCGTCTTCGTGCTGGTCTGCTTCTTCGCCCGCGTGGTGATGTCGCCGATTGCCGAGACCTACCGAAAGCAGCGCCGCTTCATCACCGATGCGGGGCACGAGCTGAAAACACCGCTGACGATCATCCGCGCCGACGCGGAGGTCATTGAGATGGAAAACGGCGAGAGCGAGTGGACCGAGAGCATCAAAAAGCAGACCGAGCGGCTGACCGAGCTGACCGAAAAGCTCGTGCTTTTGTCGCGTATGGAGGAGTCGGAGGGCAAGCTGCCGATGGCGGAGCTCTGCCTTTCGGAGCTTCTTACCGAGGCGGCGGAGTCCTTTCACCCCGTCGCAAACGCGCGTGGGATCGCGTTTACCGCAGAGATCGCGCCCGAGGTGCATATGCTTGGCGATGCCGCGTCACTCTCACGCCTGATCGCTCTTTTGCTTGACAACGCGTTCAAGTATACCGACGGCGAGGTCTGCCTCGCACTCACGGAGTCGGGGCGGACCCGACGGATCACGGTGAAAAATACGGTGAGCGAGATCGAGGTCGGCAACCACGATCAACTCTTCGAGCGCTTTTACCGTGCGGATGCCTCGCGCAATTCGGAGCAGGGCGGCCACGGCATCGGCCTTGCGGTTGCGGCGGCGATCGTGCGCACGCATAAGGGAAAAATTACGGCGAGAAGCGAGGACGGAAGGAGTCTGACCGTCAGCGTTCTTCTCTGAGGCAGAAAAAAGGGAGCGAGTTTCTTTGGGCTTCAAAACGCGCTTTGAGCGCGTAGAATGTAAGCTTTTGTTGACAGAATCGGAAAGGGAGCCTTTTCCCCTTTCGTTTGAAAAAATTCGAAAAAATTTTTCCTTTAAATTTCATTTTAGGTCACCGACCTATAATGGTATCAAGAGGAGCAAACGCCTCGCTCCTCGCGTACCTGTCCCGACGGTCCCCCACCGCAGGACGAATGCCGCCCCGTGTTCCGCAATACACGGCCTGGTACGGCGGTGAAACCTCCTTTTTCTCCATCCCTTTAAGGGACCCCGATGCACGCCGCATCGGGGTTTTCTTTTTTGCGTTTTTCCTTGACAAGCGTGGCGGAAGATGCTATAATCATATCGAAAAAGAAAGTGAGGACATTGAAATGCTAGCAGAAATTCTTGAAATCGTTATGGTCGTCAGCTTTGGCGTATCCTGGCCGTTTAACGTGGTCAAATCCTACCGCGCGCGTTCTGCGAAGGGAAAGAGCTTGCTCTTTCTCTGCCTGATCTTCTTCGGGTATATCGCGGGCATCGCGTCCAAATTTTCAAACGAGACGTATATGGCGAACTTTGCCGAAAAATGGTACGTTTTGGTCTTTTATTTCCTGAATTTGATTATGGTGGGGGCGGATCTTGTTCTTTACTTCCGCAACCGCGCACTTGACAAAAAGGCGGGCTGACGGTAATGATATGCACCCCAAAGGTTTGACACTTTTGGAGGTGCATATTTTTATGGGTAAAGCAGGAAGAAAAAATAAGAATTATTCGCCAGAATTAAGAATTGGTGTTACAATGGATATGAGAGAGCGCCATTATTAATAGGAATGAGCCCGGTACTGAACCGGGCTCATTCATTAACAAATTAATATTTGATTTTTGTCGAAGCCTTTGACTCACTTCAAAGGCAGCTCTTTTTTGCAAATGATTGATTACATATTTTTTTTGCAGTAGGCATCGAACGCCGCGAAAAGTGCGGCGGCGATCTTTTGCAGCTCTGCGCGGTCGACCTTCACAATCTGTCGGTCGTAGGTGAGCAGGCCGTTGATCTCGTCCTCCACGTCGGATAGCTGGGTCAGCACCGCGGCGGAAAGACCGTTTCTTTCAATTTGTGGCAGCACCTCGTCAAGATAGAGGGAGGAAAGCCCCGCGGTGAGCGCGGCGGGGTCACGGTAGGTGCGGTAGCCGTATGCCTTGTCAATGTTGAAGACGTGTCCGTCGACCCTTAGCGAATAGCCGCCAAACTCAGAGAGAAAAAGCGCACGGTCGGTCTTCGGACGCAGGTCGATTCTTTTGAAGTAGATATGCTCGCTTTCAAAGTCGCTCCGCTTTGGTTTGAACCAGCCCGAGGCGGTGTCAAGCGGTCGTACCTTCTCAATCCTTTTGAGTACGCAGTAATATCTGTCGGCATCGTGCTGACCCCAGCCCTCGTTGAAGATCGTGTAGGAGATGACCGAGGGGTGGTTGTAGAGGTGGTAGAGAGTTGCGCGCGCGTCGGTGCGGAACTGTCGGAATTGACGCTTGCTCGCCTTATGGCGGATGCCGCGACGGATGCCGACGGTCGGCAGGGCGGTGTCGAGCAGAAAGCTGTAGCGGCCGCTGTTGACGAGATCCTGAAAGAGCGCGATGCCGTATTTGTCGCAGTAGTAGTAAAATAGCTCGGGCTCGATCTTGATATGCTTGCGCAGCATATTGAAGCCAAGCTCCTTTGCGCGGCGGATATCGGCAAGATAGCCGTCGGGGGATGCGGGTGTATAGATACCGTCGGGGAAGTAGCCCTGATCGAGCAGACCGTGGAAGAAATAGGGCTTGCCGTTGAGCGCCATCACTTGCCGTGCGCCGCACTTTAGCGTGCCGACGGTGCGCCACGCGAAGTAGGAATGCACGGTATCGGTGCCGTCGGTGAGGGTGAACTCGTAAAGATAGGGATCCTCAGGCGTCCACAGGTGGCGCACGCGCGGTGTAAATTCGACGACATTGCCAAGAAAGGTGTAGACCTCGTCGCCGAGGGTGAGGGTCTTCTGCTCACCGCCGCCCTTCACGAATATGCGGATCGTATCCTCCTTCGGCGTGATCATCATCGAGCGGAAGTGGTAGTGCGGCACCGACTCCAGCCACACGGGCTGCCAGATGCCGCTGATCGGCGTGTACCACATACCGCCGCGTTTTTTGCGCTGCTTGCCGTAGGGAAGGTTGCGATCAAGCGGATCGCGTACCGTGACTGTAAGCAGGTTTTCCCCATCGGTGAGGTAGGGCGTAATATCGAGCGAGAAGGGGAGATAGCCGCCGACATGCTTTCCTGCTAACTTGCGGTTCACAAAAACCGCGCAGGTCTGGTCAACGGCACCGAAGTGGAGCAGAACGCGTGCGTTCTCACGCGGGGGCGTGAAGCTGCGCTCATAGACCCATTCCTCCCCACGCGCCAGCGTGCGCCGGATGCCGGAGAGCCGCGATTCCGGCGCGAAGGGGACACGGATTTCACCGAGCGGCGTGCATAGCTCCCCACGCTTGACCGAAAGCTGCCACGTGCCGCAGAGCGAAACGAAGGAGTCGCGCCGCATTTGTGGACGCGGATAGACGCGCATCCATGCGTCGGCATCGCCCTCAAAGGGAGTCGTGAGGTCGACCGTACGCGGCTTTTGCCGCGGCATCAGAAGCAGGAATAAAAGCAGTGCCGCCGCCGCACAGAGCGCGGCGAGGAAAATGCTTGCGTTCGGGATAAAGGAGACCGTGCCGTCGCTGTTTTGCAGCGTTTTCGCGTTTTGCAGAACGGTCTTACCGATGAAGGGGCCGATTACACCGGGCAAAAGCACCTGCGCCGCGATGCGCACACCCTGAAAACGACCCGCCATCCCCGCAGGAATCAGGTCGCGGATTTTCGCGCCGAAGACCGCCATGCCAGAGAGGTAGCCGCACATCATCAGAAGCGAGCCGAAAAACACGGGGAGCGTCGTGCGCGTGAAAAAGAGCAAAAGATAGCCCGCCATCAGCCAAAGCAGAGAGAAGGCGATCGAGAAGGAGAAGCCGCGGCGGTCGTAGACCCTGCCGTAGAACGCCGTGACCGCCGCCGCCAGAAGGATGGCGGGTGCCATCACCAGCACGTAATTCTCCATACCGAGGGAGACCTCATAGTAAAGAATGAGGTAGGGCATAAAAATCTGGATTGAAATGTTGAAAAGGACGAAGGCGGCAAGATAGAGGTAGAGGCGGGGTGCGCGCATGACGGTCGAGGGACGGAAGCTGTAAACTAAGGTTTGCAAATAGCCGTCGCGCTCTGCTCGCGGCGTATCCTCAATGAGGAAGAAGCCCAGCACACCGACGACAAGCACGACCCCGCCGATGATGCAGAAGATATAGGTCCAGCTTTGCGGCAGATCGAGGTCGAACGCCATAAAACCGCCGAACACGGCGAGGATTGCGACCAACGGCATCATTGCGTTGATCCCCTCTGCCCTGCCGCGGTGACGGCTGTCGACCGCCTCAGTCAGCCAGGCGTTGAACGCAGCGTCGTTGGCAGAGGAACCGAAGAAGGTCATCACGCAGTCAAGGACGATCACGAGTGTAACACCGACCGCCGCGGCAGATGCCGTAGCGGGGATCACGGCGGCGATCAGTTCAAGGCGCAAAAGCGAAAAGGCGAGGATGGATAGCCCCCAGAGGATATAGCCCCCCGCGATGAAGATGCGCCGCCGCGCGAGTCGGTCTGAGAGCGCACCGACGAGAAAGGTGGTCAGTGCGGCGGATACCGCGCTCGCCATCACCATATAGGAGATGTCGGCGGCGGATGCCCCGAACATTTTATAAAGGAAGACGTTGAGATACATATTCTCAACCACCCACGCAATCTGTCCGATCAGGCTGAACAGGACGAGCGCGGAGTAAAAGCGGGTACGGCGCGTAGCGTTCATAAGCTCCTCCGATAAGGCTTCGTTTTCCTCAGTATAGCACACAAGGTGGGCGCGCGTCAACCGCCCCCGCGCTTTTTCGTCTCTGCTTGACAAACTGCGAGGTTTGGTATATAATAGCATTATTGAAAAAGGGGGGTTGATCTTGGAAAGAACCGAAGAACTGACCGCAGCGATCCACGCCGTCGGCCTCGATCTGCTTGATAAATTTTCCTCGGCGTGCGACGCAATGGGGCTCCGCTACTCGCTATCCTCGGGCTCGCTGCTCGGTGCTGTGCGCCACGGCGGCTTTAT
>JAFTLE010000070.1 GCA_017452895.1 Clostridia bacterium | reverse complement strand
TATCTAACGGCGCGCGTAGAGGATCGCCGCCTCACAGGATTCAATCACCGCCTCCAGAAAATGGCGGCGGCGTGCGTAGTCGCCGTCGGCAACGTGAAGGGCAAGGAGCGCCGCTTTTGCATCGTCAATGATGCCCTCGTAGCCGCGTGCCAGCACCTTCGGATAGTCGACGCAGATGTGACCGACGCCGTTGTAGAAATAGTTGCCCACGGTGAAGATGCCGTGATTCATGAACACCTCGTAGGCGAGGGGGTCCATATTCTGCTCGGCAAGCTCACTCGTGGTCTTCCCCTCCCAATAGGCGTACGCCTTCGTAAGGCGTGCCTTCGTATCCTCGGAGATATAGAAGGGGTCAGCCTCGCGATGCTCGACGGTGTCGAACTCCGCGATCAGCCATTTGTAGGAATATTCGGGGAACACCTGACAGCCACGCGGCGCGATCGAGGCAGAGCCGACAATCAGCTCCTCGGGGCGGATGGTGATCGGAATGTTCTTGAGAATATGCAGGAAAGCGGCAGAGCGGCGCTTGATGATCGGCAAATGCTCGGTCGCCTTGTAGCTTTCGGTCAAAAGCTCGGCACGGTCTGCCTCGATCTCGGGCAGCTTTGCATACAGATGTGCCTGAATGCGGTCGATGCGCGGGCTTTTATTTAAGGTGAAGGGCAGATTTTCCATACTGCCACCTCCTGTCGTTACGAATTAAAGCTGCTCCCAGAGGTCGGGGTGGGGTGCGGCGATCACGCTCTCGGAATGGAGCATACCCTGCTGCTTCGCGTAATTGGCACCCGCCGCAACTGCGGCGGTGACGTCGCCAACATCGCCCGTGATCAGGACGATGCCCTTACCGCCCATCCCGCGCGAGATGCGCAGATCGAAGATCTCGACCTTCGCGGTCTTGACGGCGATATCCGCCGCCTTGATGGTGCTGGCGGCAGAATAGGTCTCGACGGTGCCGAGGGCACCCTTCTTCGCGCTTGCCTGCGTGCCGAAGAGTGCAGTGATGACGGAGGGGTCGATACGGCCCATGATCGAGGCGTCAACGAGATAGGACTCAAAGCGTCCCTTGACGTGCTCGACTGCCGCCGTGACATCGGAGATCGCGCCGGTCAGAACGATCTCGTATTTACCGGGGCAGGAAGGGTGCGAGGAGACCAAACGGATGCCTGCGCTCTTGAGCGCGGCATCGCACGCCTCAATGCCCTTGGCAATGCTTTTCAGCTCTAAAATACCTACTGCTTGATACATTTATTTCATTCCTCAATGATTATTTTTTCGCCGTCGGCAAAGGTAACCCTGCCTGCGATCGGCGCGAATTGCGGAAGCGAAAGTCCCGCGGCGGCATCGGCGATCCTGTCGCCGATATTCACAGCGTCGCCCACCCTGACGGCGGGGACTGAGGGTGCGCCGATGTGCCCGCCCATCGAAAGCGTGACGCGCGTCGGGCGGTAGACACCGTCGGACAGCGGCGGCAGCTTGTCAAATTTCTTGACGCCGAGCATCTCCATCCATCGGTCGCTCGGGAGCATACGGTAGGCACGCTGAGGATCGACGGTGTAGGTGCGGTCTGCCTTGAAGCGCAGACGGTGCTTGCCGAGGATCTCCTTCATCCTCGAGATGACGATGCGCGGGGAGATCGACTGACAGCACGCGGCGATCTCACAGATGCCGCAGCCGCAGCAAAGCATCGCCTCGGTAAATGCCTCTGGATCCTCCGAAACGACCGCAAGCGAGGTGCGTACCATTCTGTGCGGCTCCAGCGGATAGCCGAGCAGGGCGCGCGGGCAGAGGTCGGTACAGCGCGTGCATTGGCAGCAGGCGCTTGAGGCACGCTTGACCTGTCGGTCAAGGTTCGTGAGCTTGCTTTGGATCGCGGGGATCCCATCGGGCAGGATCAGATAGCTTTTCGTCGTGCGCGTAACCGAGGCGGTGGCGGGATTCACGACCCTACCCATCGCGGGGCCGCCGTCAAGGACGGTGTGACCTTCGGGCACGGTGATGCCGTGTGCGCGGAAAAGCTCTGCGGTGCGCGTGCCGACGGCGGCACGGCAGACCACGGGATTTTCGATATTACCGCCGATGGTGATCCATTTTTCAATCGGCTTTTTCCCTTCCCTGACCGCTTCCCTGACGTGGTAGAGCGTCTCAACGTTATAAACGATGACGCCGACCGCGATCGGGAGTGCGCCCGGGGGGACGAGTCTGCCGCTTGCCTCGTAGATGAGGTTGATCTCGTCACCCATCGGGTAGACGTCGGGCAGAACGCGGACGAAAACGCCCATACCGAGATCCTCTCCGTCGGTAAGACCGAGACGCTCTGCGGTGTGGTGCTTGATCGAGAGGAGCGCCTTCTTCATACCCGTGCGTTCAAGGACGATCGACGCGCCCTCAACCACCTTCGGCAGCTCTTCTCTTAATATGTAATAATCGGTATACAGAAGCGGCTCGCATTCCGCGCCGTTGATGACGAGAAGGTCTGCTCCCTCTGCAAGCTTTGCATAAGAGGGAAAGCCCGCACCGCCCGCGCCAAGGATGCCCGCATCCTGCATGGCTTGCTTTAGTGTGTTCATATACTTTCCTTAAATTATTAAGATTAGTCGACGATACCGACCACGACGGCATCGACGGGGGTGGAGGTGTTCCGCAGAGCAAGGCGTGCCGACGAGCCCTCGGTCAAAAGGACGGTCTCGCCAATACCCGCGCCGACCGAGTCGACGGCGATGACGAATTTATCGGTCTTCTCTCCGTTTTCGATCAGCTGGACCTCAAGAAACTTCGAGCCGACGAGCGACTCCTGCTTTCTCGTGGATACGACGTTGTCAATTACGATTCCCTTACGCATATCAATTCTCCTTCACGATTTCAACGGTGCTTCCGTTGCCGATGCCGACCGCGTTCGCGTCGTCGGTATCGACGTGCATTTCCAGACGGAAGTCCTTATTTACACGCACCTGTACGTCGTACCAACGGGTACGGCGGGTGCCGCTGTTTACGTCAACGGTGACGTACGCGCCGTCGGACAGACCGAATGCCGCGCCGTCCTCAGGCGACATATGGATGTGGCGGTTTGCGATGATGCAGCCCTCCTTCAGCGTGACGACACCGCAGGGGCCGACCACGGTGATGGGTGCGGAGCCCTCAGTCTTTCCAGACTCACGCACGGGGGGCTTCACCTTCAGGGTGTAGGAATCGGTCTTTGAGATCTCGACCTGCGTTGCACGACGCACAGGACCGAGCACGCGGACGTTTTCAATGCAACGCATCGAGGGGCCGATGAGCGTGACGGTCTCCTTCGCCGCATACTGTCCCGGCTGGGAGAGGTCCTTGATGGGGGTAAGCGCGTAGCCCTTACCGAACAGCGTCTCAAGATCCGCGGTGCTAAGATGCACGTGGCGGTTGGAGATGCCGACGGGTACGGTGGTGGCGTTGCCCTTGCCCTTCATTTCGGCAAGCACCTCGGCAACGAGTGCCGCGATCTGTTTTTCACAAAGCTCCATAGCGGTTCCTTCCTTCTCTATTCAAAACCCGAAATACGAGATGGTTTCCAATCGTTAGCTTTGCCGTCGAGTACCCCATAGGGGCGGGCTCTGCGCGGCGACGGCGCCGCACAGAGCTCGATTCTTTGGGCTATCTTATTTGATAGCGGGCACAAGCTTTTCAACGTCTGCGTGAGGTCTCGGGATGACGTGGGTTGCAACGACCTCGCCAAGGGACGATGCTGCGGCACCGCCTGCTTCGACGGCTGCCTTAACGGCACCGACGTCGCCGCGAACCATAACGCTGACCAAACCGGAGCCGATCTTCTCGGAGCCGATCAGGATGACGTTTGCGGCCTTTACCATTGCATCTGCTGCCTCAATTGCGGCAACAAGACCGCGGGTCTCTACCATACCAAGTGCTTCCATTGTAATATCCTCCTTGAAAAATATAAGCATAAATTATTTTGTGAGCCTATGCTCGGGGAACGTAAGTAAAAAATTGCAGCTGAAGATTCCTAAGCGCGATTCAAATTGCAGAAAGCCAAGGCGCACCGCAAAAAGCAAAGCAAAGACGTATAAGTGACACCCCGCGAGCCACAAGTGTATACGAAGTGGGAGCGGTTGGTGGAACTTATGCAGGGAGCGAAGCGAGTCGCAGTCCACGTCGAGCTGCTTTAGAGGAGCAACGCAGGACTATGCAATTTGAGCGTGCTTACTTTAGGAACTTCATAATTTCGGGATGCGGGCGTGCGATCACCTCACACAGCTTCACGTTGCCCACTTCCCCTGCGGCGGCTTTCCCCGCCTCTGCCGCGGCGGTAACGTCAGAGACGCTCCCCTCCACGACAACCGTGACCAAACGACCGCCAAGGCGGCGCTCTACGTGGATCAGGCGCACGTTGGCTGCCTTCACCATCGCATCCAGCCCTGCGATCGCGGTGACATTTGCTTGCACCTCAAGCAGTGCGATCGCGTTTTCCATATCGGTAGCTTACTGAATGGAGGGCAGAAGCTTTTCGACGTCGCCGTGAGGTCTCGGGATCACGTGCGTTGCAACGACCTCACCAAGCGAGGATGCTGCTGCACCGCCTGCCTCAACAGCTGCCTTAACGGCGCCAACGTCGCCGCGGACCATAACGCTGACCAAGCCGGAGCCGATCTTCTCAGAGCCGATCAGGACGACGTTTGCTGCCTTTACCATTGCATCTGCTGCCTCAATTGCGGCAACCAAGCCGCGGGTCTCTACCATACCAAGTGCTTCCATCATTGTTTTTATTCTCCTTAAAATTTAATTATTTATTTTCGGGGGTTCTGAGCTTATCTTTACCGGTCGCGGACAGATGCGCAAACCATTCGATCTCCTCACTCTGGCGGGAGATCACATGCTCGGCAATGAACATGCCGCGTGCCTCGGCTTCCCTTTTGCCTGCGGCGACGGCAGATTCGACGGCGGAAACGCTGCCCTCGAATTTGACGACCATCACCAGCGGTACCTCAACCTTATCGGCATTTGCGGGCTTGTTCTTGTCGATCGCGACGACCTCGACCTCTGCCGCCTTTGCGCCGGCATCCGCGACGACGATCGCGGTGGTGAAGCCGTATACCTCTAACATTCCAAGTGCCACGGCAGATCTCCTTACTCTGCGATGTAGCAGATCTTAATGCCGGTCTGCGAAACGTTGACCTCCATTGCCTCGTTCAGCTGATCGAGCGGGAAGGCGTGCGTGATCAATTCCTTGATCGGAATGTTCATCTCACGCGCCTGACGCAGGAAGGCGACCGTCGTCGGGTAATCCTCGGCACTGTAATCCCAGGAGCCGACGAGATTGATCTCCTTGTTGCACATTGCGAAGTGCGGGTTGATATCGTACTCGCCGTTGTTGACGAAGAAGCCCATCTCACAGAGTCCGCCGCCGCGGCGAATGTAGGAGAAGATGTCCTTCGCCGCTGCGGGAGCGCCCGTGCATTGGAATGCGAAATCCGCACCCACGCCGTTTGCGTTCTCCTTGACGATGGCGACGCGCTGCTCGAGCGTCGTTGCCTCTCTGAAGTTGATGACCGTCTTTGCGCCGAGCTTCTTTGCCATTTCAAGGCGCTTCGGCGTGCCGTCGATGGCGATGATGTGGTTGATGCCCGCCGCACGGAGCACGGCGATCATCACGAGTCCGACAGGGCCGAGACCCTGAATCAGAACCTTACTGTTGAAGTTCATAAGGCCCGTGGAGCTTGCGCGGTTGTATGCGTGTACGCATACGCAGGCAAGCTCGAGGAGCATACGCTCCTTCAGATCGAGGTCGTTCACGACGAAGTAGGTCGCGCCCTTCGCTCTGATGAGCAGGTGGCTTGCAAACCAGCCGTTTAAGGGCTGTGCGTCGTTGTGACCGATCAGACCGAACACGCCCTGCTTGTCGCAGAGGTTGGTGTTCGCGGGGTGCATACGGCAGATGTGACATTCGCCGCAGCTGATGACTGAGGTGACCAGCTTATCGCCGATCTTGATGGGGTTGCCCGCGGTGTCGCACTTGACGTTTTTGCCGAGTGCAATGACCTCGCCCGTACCCTCGTGACCGAGGACGACGGGAATCAGTCCGAAGGGGTCGCCCTTCCATTCATGTACGTCGGTGCCGCAAACGCCGCATCCCTCGACCTTGATGAGAATGTCGTCATCCTCAAGGGCGGGAATGGGATATTCCTTAACCTCAATCTTCTTCGGGGCGGTCAGCATTGCGACCTTCGCGGTCTTTGGCAGATCGGCAGATGCGGGAGTCTTCCCCATTTCACCGAGGACACGGCGAATGATGCTTTCGACTTCATTTGCGCTGATATCCATTGTGTTGTTTCCTTTCTTAGATGATATGGAAGCTATCAGCCATCACACAACGGCGCTGGCGCGTAAAGCTTCTTGCTGAGGTCAGACCCTCACCCGTCGGTCCTGCGATGGTGAAGGTCGCGTGTCCCTCTCCGCCAAAGCCGATGCCTGCGTACGAGGGCGCGTTTTTCACGAAAATAGTGGTCTCCACCGCCCGTGCAAAGCGCGTCAGATGCTCAATATTCTTACTGTGCATATGCGCGGTGTGGCGGTTGCCGTGCTCTGCCTTGACGGCGAGCTCAATGGCGGTGTCGATGTCGGGAACCCTGACGATCGGAAGGATCGGCATCATCAGCTCCTCTTGCACGAAGATGTGATCAAAGTCGGTCTCACAGATGATACAGCGGATCTCGGAGCCGACCTTCACGCCGATCTTCGAGAGCAGAACGGCGGCGGCGCGGCCGACGCAATCGCGGTTGACAATCTTTTTGACCGCGCCCGTCCTTTTGTCGGTCTTATCGACCAGCACGACCCTCGCCAGCGCGTCTGCCTGCTCGCGGCTGATGCGGTAGGCACCGTTTTTGCACATCCCGTCCATCAGCGCGTCGGCGATGTTCGCAAACGCGAACACCTCCTTCTCCGCAATGCAGGGAAGATTGTTGTCGAAGGTGCAGCCGTCGATGATATCCTTTGCCGCCTTTGCGATATCGGCGGTATCGTCAACGATGACGGGGGGATTGCCCGCGCCCGCGCCGATCGCCTTCTTGCCCGAGGCAAGCACCGCGCGTACAACGCCGGGACCGCCCGTGCAGACGAGCAGACGGATCAGGGGGTGCTTATACATCACGTCGGCGGATTCCAGCGTTGGCTTCTCCACCGAGGCGACGAGAATGCGGGGACCGCCGCACTCAAAGGATGCGCGGTTGACGAGGTCAACGGCGTAGTTCGAGGTCGCAATCGCGCTCGGGTGCGGGTTGAATACCACACCGTTGCCTGCGGCGATCATACCGATGCTGTTGCAAAGGACGGTCTCGCTGGGGTTGGTCGAGGGCGTGATGCTGCCGACGACACCGAAGGGCGCCATCTCGGTCAGCGTCAAGCCGTTGTCGCCCGTACGCACCGAGGGAACGATGTCCTCCGTGCCGGGAGTCTTATCCGCAACGAGAATATGCTTTGCCGTCTTATGGTCGACGCGCCCCATGCCGGTCTCGGCAACGCCGAGTGCCGCCATCACGGGTGCTTCCTCCTTGATCTTTTCACGGATCAGGGTGATGATCCCTTCACGCTCCGCAACGCTCATCGCGCGGACTGCCTTGTAGCCCGCGCTTGCCGCCTCAATCGCGTCCTTCATATCCGCGAACACGCCGATGAATCGGCGGCCGCAGTAGGATGCCGCGTCATAGGTGGCGGTGGGTGCGCTCTTTTCTTCCTTGATCCGACTGACTACCTCTTTGACGATCTCCTCAACCTGTGCCTCTGTCCAGTTGATAGCCATATGTATTCCTCAAAATCAGTGGCCGAGCGCGCTGAGAACCTTCTTGGTGATCTCCGCGATCAGCGCATCCTGACTCGATGCGGGCTTCTCGCTGTGGCAGGTGCAGGTATGCTCGCCCTTTGCGTTGTCCTTGCAACGGCACTTGTCGGTGCCGAGGTTTGCGCAGCGCTTGCAGCCGGGGTGTCTGCCGGGGATCTGCATCTTCTTACGCAGCTCCATCAGCTTCTCAAGCTGCTCGCAGGGGATCTCCTCAACGCCGCCAAGCTCACGCGCGTACTTGCAGATCTTCGCGTTGAACTCGACCTCCTCCATCACGAACTGCGCCTTCTGCAGGCTGAAGCCGATGGTCAGGGCGCCGTGATTCTTCAGAAGGAACGCATCGTGCTTCTGAATGTAGGGCATCAGGGAGTCGGGGATCTCCATCGTGGAGGGCGTGCCGTACTCACAGGTCGGAACGTTACCAATGGTCAGAACTGCCTCAGGTAGGATGTACTGATCCAGCTCAACGCCCGCAACCGTGAAGGCGGTAGCAATCGGGGGATGTGCGTGCACGACGGCGTTGACGTCGGGGCGCTCCTTATACACACGCAGGTGCATCTTGATCTCGGATGAGGGATTCAGCTTACCCTCAAGCTTCTTACCCGTGCCGTCGATCTTGATGATCATATCGGGGGTCAGATCACCCTTGGATACGCCCGTCGGGGTGCAGTAAAACTCGTTGTCATTGACCTTGACGGAGATGTTACCGTCGTTTGCGGCAACGAAGCCCTTGTCGTAGAGCTTGTGGCCGACTTCACAGATTTCCTTTTTGATTTCGTATGCGGATTTTTGCATGATCTATATTTCCTTTCAAGATTTAGTAACGATTTCATAGGTGTCCTTGGCGATCATAAATTCCTCGTCGGTGGGGATGACGAAGGTGCGTACCCTCGCCCCGTCGGCGGAAATTTCGCCCTTGTTGCCGCGGCCGAGTCCCTCGTTTCTCGCGGCGTCGACCGCGATGCCGAGGTAGTCCATATCCTTCGTCACGCGGGCGCGGATGTCCGCGTCGTTTTCGCCGATGCCCGCGGTGAAGCAGAGCACGTCAAGTCCGTTCATCTCAGCGATATACGAGCCGATGATCTTCTTCATATAATGCACGAGGATATCGAGCGCGAGCGCGGCGCGCTTGTCTCCCTTCGCCTCCGCCTCCATCACGAAGCGACAGTCGGAGGAAACGCCCGAAACGCCGAGCAGTCCCGACTTACGGTTCAAAAGATCCTCAACCTCGTCGGCGGTGAGATTCATTTTCTTCATAATATAAGGAACGACGGTGGGGTCGATCGTACCGCTGCGCGTACCCATCGGCAATCCCTCCTGCGGGGTGAAGCCCATCGAGGTATCGACGGCGCGACCGTGGTCGATCGCAGTGATCGAGGAGCCGTTGCCGATATGGCAGACGATGATCTTCAAGTCGTCGTACGCGCGCCCTGCCAGCTCAGCGGCGGCGGCGGAAACATAGCGGTGCGAGGTGCCGTGAAAGCCGTAGCGGCGAATCTTATACTGCTCGTACAGCTCGTAAGGCAAGGGGTAGATGTACGCCTTTTCGGGTACGGTGCTGTAAAACGAGGTATCGAAGACACCGACCTGCGGTACGCTTGGCATCTTGCGGCGGCAAGCCTCAATGCCCTTGATGGCGGGGGGGCCGTGCAGGGGGTTGATCTCAACGATCGAATTTAAGTACGCGAGTGCCGCATCGTCAAGCAGCGTCGATCCACGCAGCCTTTCGCCACCGTGGGCAACTCTGTGGCCGACGGCGCCGATCTCCGAAATGTCGGCGAGCACGCCAAGCTCGGGGTCGGTCAGGAGCTTCAGAACGAGGGCAATCGCATCGTCGTGATTGTTGAGTGCGACGTCCGCCTTATAAGGCTCCTTGCCCGGACGCTTGTGGGTGATAGACCCGTCGATGCCGATCTTCTCACAGTTTCCCTTCGCGATCACAACGCCCGTATCCATATCGAACAGCTGATACTTAAGGGAGGAACTACCGGCATTGACAACCAAGATCTTCATAATGGTTTCCTCCGTTTATTCTTCGGCAATGCGCTTAGATTCAAGTGATTGCTCGTTTTGATCAATATCCTCCAGCACGCGTGCCTCGTTGCGGTAGGCAATGTGGCAGCAGAGTGCGTCAATGAGCGCAAGACGCGACATATGCGAGTTCAGCCCCGCGACGCTGTGCCGCACCTCCTCAGCATCCGTGACGAGCAGGACATCCGACACGCGGCCGACGGGTGAGCGCTCACGCCCCGTGATGCCGATGGTGACAGCACCGCGTGCGCGTGCCATCTTCAGCGCCTCGACGATATCCTTCGACGCGCCCGACTGTGAGATGCCGATGGCAACGTCGTGCGTGCCGAGGTGCGAGGTTGCGATCATTTGCATATGCGTATCCGAGTAGGCGGCGGTCGAAACGCCCGCACGCAGAAATTTGTCTGCCGCGTCTGCGGCGACCGATGCCGACGAGCCGAGCCCGACCAGCACCACGCGCCCTGCGGATGCGATCGCATCCGACGCCCGCTCCATCGCCACGGGGTCGAGGATGCGGCGCGTGCGCTCAAAGGAGAGGTAGGCATCGTTGCAGACCTTCTCAAAGATCTCGTAGCAGGAGTCGGTGCGCGTGACGTTGGGGGCGATCACCCTGCGCTCGGTCTGCTGTGCGAGCGCGAGCTTCAGCTGCTGGAAGCCCGAAAAGCCGAGACGGCGTGAGAAGCGGACGACGGTCGCCTCACTGCTCTCACATTTTTCGGCAAGCTCGGTGATCGTCAGAGGCAGTGCCTCCTCCGAGTGCGAGAAGAGAAAATCCGCGATCCGCTTTTCGGATCTACCCATTTCATCATACAAAAGACGCGCCTTGAGTAGCGTTCGATTCATACTGTGGGCTCCTTTTCGCGGTTTTCAAAAAATATTTTCACTTTTCTCCATTTTACACCGAAAATTATTTTTTGTCAATGTTTTTTTCCATTTTCATTTTTCTTTTTTATTAATTTTAAAAAAAATCAGCAAAACGCTCTATATTTTGCGGTTTTTTCAACTTTTCTCAGTGAAAATAATTTTCACAAAAACAGCCCCCGATGAAAAGTCGGGGGCTGTTTTTTAGAGTTTTACGGAAATCGGCTCGCCAAGGGTATTGATGAAGGAGATCGGGGCGATCTTCACACGATCCGCGCCGTCGCAAGGGGGCAGGGATGCCGTGATCTTTGTCGGCGCATCGTAGCGCCAATAGGGGGCGCTGATATTGTGCGTGGTAAGCACCTCGCCGCCGCGACAAAGCTCGACGCGATAGGCGGGGACGCGGTCGTCCTGGTTGTGTCCCGAGGGGGTCTGCTCCGCCGCGTCAAAGCAAAGGCAGAGCTTGCCGTCCTTGATCTCTGCCGCCCCGCGTGCGCCGTCGGGGAATGCGGGCGGGACTGCATCCTTGAAGCGGTCGGCACCGTAGAGCCAGCCCGCCGTACCATCGAGGATACCGTGAATATCGACGAGATAGGGATCGCCGATCTCGCGGTTTTCACAGATATCAAGGCGGTGGAGCTCAACGACGCCGCCGCGCACCTCGATCAGAAGCGCCTGCGAGCCGTCGGTCGGCATATTCAGCATTCTTTTGATATTGTCGATATTGTGGCAGAAGTTACCGACGGCGTTCATCGGCGTATGGATCGCCGTATAGCCGTTTTGATAGATCGCGCGGGGATGCTGGGCGGGGGTATGCAGGTCGCCCGTGATATTGATCACGTTCGGGTACTGCGACAAAAACGCCTGATAGTCCTCGCCGAAGAGCTTGGCGTAGGATCCCGTCACCGTGCCCTGCACCGATTTGTGATGCATCACGAACACGGGTTTTCTCGGCGTGTCGGCGACTGCCCTTTTGATTTCCTCCTTCACCCACGCCTCGTCCTCAGGGCGCAGGGCGCAGGTCCAGTTTTCACCGCCGACGGCGATGATATGGTGACCGCAAATCACGCGGTGCTGACGCTCGGGCATTCCCGTTTTCGACTTATAAAGCTCAATCGCGGCGGCGGTAATCTGCTCGCCATTGTTGTTCTGCGGAAATTCGTGATTGCCGAGCACGTAGATCCACGGCGTATCCTTGACGTAGCGGCGCACGGCGCCGAGGAACATATCGTAGGGCTCCTCGTAAAGCTCCTCGCAGACACCGCCGCCCGCCTTATCAATCTGGTAGCAGATGTCGCCCGCGAGCAGAAACGCGTCGACGGCGGGGGTGATCTCCGAGAATACCTCAAGGGTGCGCGTAAAGCGCTCAATGCCCTCTCCTCGGTGGGTGATGTGGGTATCGCTGATGACTGCCAGACGAAGGTCGGCGGGGGTACGCGTCTGCCAATCGGCACGCTTGTAATTGAAATACATAGGTCTGTCCTCTCTATAATTTATACTCAAAAATGGAAGAATCCCTCAGCCGAATTGCCGAGGCTGAAGCCCGAGAAGCCCGAGAACGCCATCGCGACGAGTGCCGCCGCAACCAGCGTCAGGGGGAAGCCGCGAAAGGCACGCGGCGGTTTTGCGAAGAACATACGCTGACGCACGCCCGCAAAGATCACGATGGCGAGCGTGAAGCCGAGCGCCGCCGAAAATCCGAACACGACCGAATGCACGAAATCGTAGCCGTAGTCGACGTTCTGGAGCGCCGCGCCCAGCACGGCGCAGTTCGTGGTGATCAGCGGCAAAAAGATGCCGAGTGCGCCGTAGAGCGCGGGCACGAAGCGGCGAAGGAACATTTCAATGAGCTGTACCAGCGCCGCGATCACGAGGATAAAGGCGATGGTCTTGAGATAGGTCAGCTCAAAGGGAACGAGGATATAGGTATAAACCACATAGGTCACGGCGCTCGAGAGCGTCATTACGAAGGTGACGGCGGCACCCATACCGATGGCGGTATCGGGCCTTTCCGATACGCCAAGGAAGGGGCAGCAGCCCATAAACCTGTAAAAGATGAAGTTTTCCACCAATACGGCGGTCAGCATCAAAACGAAGATATCAAGCATCGTCGCGTTCCCCCTTCTTGTTCTTTTTGGGGCGCGCGCGGAAATAGTTAACCGCGGCGATCACGCAGCCGAGCGTTAAAAACGCGCCGGGAGCTGCGGCGAAAAAGCCGATCGGCGTAAAGCCGAGCGAAAGACCGAAGAAGGTCGCGCCGCCGAGGATCTCACGGAAGAAGGCGACGAGAAGGAGCGCGAGGGTGAAGCCGAGTCCCATCGTCACACCGTCCCAAAGCGACGGCAGGGGCGGATTTTTCGAAGCAAACGCCTCCGCCCGCGCCAGGATGATGCAATTGACGACGATCAGCGGAATGAAGATGCCGAGTGACGCGTAAAGTGAGGGCAGATATGCCTGCAGCAGAAGCTGTACGGCGGTCACGAAGCCCGAAATGATGACGATGTAGGCGGCGATACGCACCTGCCTCGGAATAAATTTACGCAAAAGCGAGATGAACAGGTTTGAAAATACAAGCACCGCGGTAGCAGCAAGCCCCATACCAATGGCGTTTGACATTTTGGTGGTGACGGCGAGGGTCGGACACATACCGAGCAGCTGGATCAGCGTCGGGTTCTTGTCGATCAGCCCCTCCTTCAGATGGGAGAGAAAAAAGGAATGCTTTTTCATTTGATCTCTCCCTTCAATCCGAGTGCGACGGCACGGTTGACAGCGTCGGTCACAGCGCGGGAGCTGACGGTCGCACCCGCCATTTTATCAACGGTGCCGTCGGCGGAGTCCTTGAAGCCTGCGAGGAATTCCTTTTCCGTCGCCTCCTCAGTCAGCCCCTTCGTCTCGCTGTGCGAGGTCACGGCAACGCCCGATATGCCGCCGTCGGGTGCGATGCCGACGAGCAGCTCAATGCTGCCGCCGTAGCCCGCGCCCGTGACGCTGACGGCGTAGCCGAGGAATTCGTCGCCACAGTAGACGGCAAGGATCTCCTTGACCGTGTCGCTTCCCTTGACCCTTTCCGTCACGTCCTTGACCGACAGGTCGCCATCAACGGTAAAAAGCTCCTCTCGGATGGCGGCGGTCTTGGTTGCCAGCTCACCCGCGGCGATCTTCTCCCCCGTCAGCGCGTTGACCGCGGCGAGCATCCCCGCGATCGCGGCAGAGATCAGAAGCAGAACGCCTGCGATCCGTATGTAATAAAGAATCTTCTTCACGCCTTTTTCCCCCTTTTCTGACCGAAGCGACGGGGGCGCAGGAAGCGGTCGAGGTAATAGACGAGAAGGTTACAAATGAGGATCGAGTAGGAGACCCCCTCGGGTGCGCCGCAGAAGTAGCGGATAAAAACGGTGAGAAGGCCGCACAAAACGCCGTAAACGAGGCGTGCGCGCGGGGCGGTGGGTGAGGTGACGTAGTCGGTCGCCATAAAGAACGCACCGAGCATCAGTCCGCCTGAGAGGATGCTTGCCGCCATAAAGCGCAGATCGAAATAGCCGCCCGTCTGCGGGAAGATATAGGTGATCAGCGCGACCGTGCCGATATAGGCAACGGGGATGTGCCAGCTGATCACGCGTGCAAAAATGAGGTACAGTCCGCCGAGCAGAAGAAGCATTGCGGAGACCTCACCGAGCGTGCCGGGACAAACGCCGACGAACATCTTCATCAGCGAAAGCTCCGCGATCTGTCCCGTCTTGATCAGAACGAGGGGGGTCGCGCCCGCGGTGCCGTCAAGCATCGGGTAGGCGTCACCGCTCATTGCGGAGACGAAGGAGATCACGAGAAAAATACGCGCGGCAAGCGCGGGGTTGACAAAGTTGCGCCCAAGCCCGCCGAAGAGCTGCTTTGCCACGATGATGGCGAAGGCGGAGCCAAGCAGAGCGTAAAAGGGGTGCAGCGTGATCGGCAGATTCATCGCGAGCAGCATACCCGTGAGGAGTGCCGAGAGGTCGCGCACCGTCACGGGGCGGCGCGTGATCTTCTCGTAAAGCCACTCGAAGAAGACCGAGCCCGCCATACAGACGACGGTGAGGATCAGCGCGTTGAGGCCGTAGCGCCAGCCGACGGTGAAGGCAAGCACGATGCCGAAGATGAGCGCGGGTGTGAGGGCGAGGATGACCTGAAGCATCAGGTACGCCGTGGTATCCTTATGCCTGATATGGGGCGAGGAGGCAACGACGAGACGCTCGGGATATTCGATTTCGAGATTCTGTTCGTCCATCTTGCTCTCCTTTTATTCTTTTTGCTTTGCCGCAAGCGCGGTCTTTGCCACGCGGACGTACTGCACGATCGGCACGTGGGCGGGGCATACGTAGGAGCAGGAGCCGCATTCAACGCAGCCTTTCGCCCCGTAAAGCTCGGCGGACTCATAGTCGCGCCGCCGCGCGTAGGCGGCAATGTAGTTCGGCATCAGGTGCATCGGGCACCCCTTGACGCATCTGCCGCAGTGGATGCAGGAGCCATGCTCGTAGGAGTAGCTCTGCTCCTCGGAAAACAGAAGGATCGCCGAGGTCCCCTTCGTCACGACGCCGTCAACGTCCCACTGTGCCGCACCCATCATCGGTCCGCCTGAGATGAGTCGGCGCGGGGTCTTGACAAGACCGCCGCAAAACTCGATCACGTCGCGGTAGGAGGTGCCGATCGGCACGGAGAGATTCTGCGGTGTGCGGACGCAGTCGCCGTCCACCGTCACGATGCGCTCGATCACGGGCTGATCGGTGTTGAAGGCGCGGTAAATCGAGGAGACGGTCTCCGCATTGAAGATCACGCAGCCGACATCGGCGGGGAGCTTCCCTACGGGCAGCTCCTTGCCCGTCAAGGCATAGATGAGCTGTCGCTCGTCACCCTGCGGATATTTGGTTTTCAGGGCTGCGACCGAGATATCGTCCATATCCCAGGTCAGCCCCTTGAAGATCTGTATTACGCTCGGCTTGTTGTCCTCAACGGCGAGGATCGCCTTGCTCAGACCGAGGGCGTGCATCAGGACGCGCGCGCCGCCGACGACCGCCTCCGGATGCTCCTGCATCAAGCGGTGGTTTGCCGTGATATAGGGCTCACACTCCGCGCCGTTGACGATGATCGTATTGACGCGTCCGATCGCCGACGCGATCTTTGCGTGGGTCGGGAAGGTCGCGCCGCCCATACCCGCAACGCCCGCATCCCTGACGATCTTCACGATCTGTTCGGGGGCGGTCTCTGCAAGACTGCGCTCCTTCGGTGCAATCGACGGGCAGAGCTCGTCCTCCCCATCGTTTTCGATCACGATATGCTGTACGGGGATGCCGCGTGCCGACGGCTTCATCTCGATCGCCTTGACGGTGCCCGAGACGCTGCTATGTACGGGGGCGCAGAGTCCCTCTGCAAGGTCTCCGATGCACTGACCGCGCAGCACGCGGTCGCCGACCGCCACCAGCGGCTGTACAGGTGCGCCGATGTGCTGGGAGAGCGGAATGCTGACCGTGTGCGGTGCGGGCATTCTGACTGTTCTCATCCGCTCGGTGTTCTTGTGTTCCTCCACGTGGACACCGCCACGAAACGTTTTTGCCATAATCATCCTCTTAAAAGATCATTTGCAATATTGTAGACCGTCTTTCCCTGCCGCTGACACATCCTCACCGTCTGCGCCGACCCGCTGCGGTCGTGCGTGACGTAGGCGATGCAGATATCGCAAAGCTGTGAAAGACGCGCGTTGCGCTCACGCATCACGCCGTCGTAGTAGCGCTCCGCCGTATATTCCACGCCGTCCGCCGCGGCAAGCACGCGACGGTAACGCTCTGCATCCTCGGGCGCATATCTCGCCTCCTGCCCCTTATGCGGCAGGATCATATAGAGCCGTATTTCGGGGTGGATCGAGCGAAGCCTCAGCACCTGCTCTGCAGCGAGCAGATCGAAGCCCATCGCGCCGCCGTTGTAAAAATTGCGACACCCCTGCTCGTACGCCCAAAGAACGCGGGCGGCAAGCGCAAGGATGAAGCCGTGAGCCGACGGAATATCGCGATGCCCCGTGAAGGAGCAATTCAGCATACTCCACACCCTCTTTCAGTTAAAATATAATATATATATTCTATACGATTATTCCGCCTATGTCAAGGTCGATCCGCAACTTTTCTTCGGGGACGCTCTTTTTTTCCTCGCACGCGCACCACGGGCTCGAGTATACAGAGAAGGAGCAAGTAGAGCCCGAGGTAGTAGCCCGCCTTCGGAAGGAGCGAGAAAAGCGTTCCCTCCGCCGTGAAGATCCGCGCCGCCGTGCCGAAGCTGAAAAGCGCCGCGCCAAGCGGGAAAAACAGGGTGAGGGCGGGGCTGAGCGCGGGGCGCAGAGCCGTACAAAGGCGGAAAAGCGAGAGCGCAAAATTGAAGATCTCGGTGATATAGATGACGGCGACGTAGCCTGAAATGCCGTAGCGCGGCAGAAAAAGCAGGAGCAAAAGGATGCTGATCGCCGCGTCGGCGATATTGACCCCCATCGAGTAGACCTGATGCCCAAGCCCCTTCAAGAGCGCGTCGACGATGCTGTCAAGGTACATCACGGGGATTGCGGGGGCGAGTAAAAGCAGGTAGTAGCCCGCCGTCGACGAGCTGTAAAGGAGTGTCGAAAGATCGCCCGAAAGCAGTGCCATCAGCCCCGCCGTGCCGATCGAAAAGATCAGCCCCGCGGAGAGTGCGCGCACGGCGATGCGCCGCGCGCCCGCGCGGTCATCCCGCGCGTGGCATTCTGCGACCTCGGGCACGAGAAGTCCTGCAAACGAGCCGACGACGGCGGTCGGGAACAGCAGAACGGGAAGCACCATACCGTGTAAAACGCCGACCGCCGCAAGTGCCTCGCCGCGCGTGAGTCCGCCGCGCATCAGCGCGGAGGGAACGAGCAGGTGCTGGACGGTGGAAAGACCGCTGCGCACGTAGCTGCTGATTGCGATCGGCAGGGCGATCTTCAGGGTGCGCAGCAGCATCCCCTCGGTGCTTTTTCGCACGCCGCGAAAATGGCGGCGGCGGTCAAAGAGGAACAAAACAAGCGAAAAAAGCAACGATAGGATCTCCGAGAGCGTGCCGCCGAGAGCGAGGGCGAGGCAGGCAAAATGCACACCGCAGGGCAGAAGGCGCAAAAGCAAAAGCACGGTCGCCGTCATCCGCACGCTCTGCTCAAGGATCGCCGCCGCGGCATTCTTATATACGCGGCGCACAGCGGTGAAGTAGCCGTTGAGCGCCGCCGTCACGGAGACGGGCAAAAGACCGAGCGCAAGCACCGAAAGCGCGGGGAGCGTGCGCACGTCGCCAAGCACGTAGCGCGAAAGCGGCGGGGCGAGCAAAAGAAGTGCCGCCGTGGCAAGCCCGCCGCAAAGCAGTGCGTAGCGGAGCACCGCCGACAGCGCGCCGAGCGCGTGCGCGCGGCGTGAAAGCCCCAGCTCCTCCGCAACCATCCGCGTCGAGGAGAGCGAGATCCCCGCACTCGCAAGTGTGAGGGCGAAGGCGTAGATCCCCATAATCATCGAAAAGAGTCCCATTCCCTCGCTGCCGATCCGCTCGGCAATATAGGAATTGAAGCCGACCGAGAGACTGCGCAATAAAAGTGCCGATGCCGAAAGCCAGAGGGCGTTTTTAATAAATTCTGCGGTCTTCTTCATATCTGCCTCTCTTTAAATGTAAAGTAAAATTGTCATTTTTCGTCGTTTCCCGTAAAAAAGGGAATACTCAAAATGTATGCGCGGGGCTGACGCAATATGCCGATGCTAACAGCGCAAAATGTAAATTTTGTTTTACTTAAAACAGCGTTTTGCATAAAAACAAAAAGCTGTCTTGAAATTCAAGACAGCTTTTTCCTGTGTTCATTTTGTCCTTGCGTTACCGCAAGCTTTGTTGAGCACTGCGCGCGGGGCGCACGGAGGAACATCCGCCTAATTTTCGATCGTCCCCCACCTCGTTAACCGCGAAAACGCGGTTTGGCGCTAACGGCTTTGACTTCCGTTTTATTCTTCTCAATAGACCGAGAGCAGCTCCTTCATCCTCTCCGCAACCGACTCTGCAAGCGTGCGGACGTCGTTTTCGTCCTCCCCCTCCACCATCACGCGAAGCACGGGCTCAGTCCCCGAGGGACGTACCAGAATGCGTCCGCATCCGTCCAGCTTCTCCTCCGCCTCAGCCAGCACCGACGATACCGTCGTGTCGGTATAGAAGGCGAGCTTTGCCGCGGGGCTGACCCTGAGATTGACGGTGTGCTGCGGATACTTTTTCATCACCGACGCAAGCTCGGAGAGCTTTTTGCCGCATCTTTTCAGGTGCGAAAGGAGCTGAACTGCCGTGAGCTGACCGTCACCCGTCTTAGCGTAGTCGCGGAAGATGAGGTGTCCCGATTGCTCACCGCCGAAGGAATAGCCGCCAGCCTGCATTTGCTCCAGCACGTAGCGGTCGCCGACCTTTGCGGCGATGAACTGCAGACCGTTTTCCTCACAGAATTTGCCGAAGCCGAAGTTTGACATCACGGTGCCGACCACGGTATTTTTCGCAAGTCTGCCGCGCTCCTTCATATCCTTCGAGAGGATCGCCATAATGATGTCGCCGTCGACCTCCTTACCGTTTTCGTCAACGGCAAGACAGCGGTCCGCGTCGCCGTCGAAGGCAATGCCGCAATCCATATGATGCTCCAGCACATAGCGTGAGAGCGATTCGAGATGGGTCGAGCCGCAGCCCCTGTTGATGTTGATGCCGTCGGGTGCGTCGGCAAGCATACGGCACTCGACACCGAGCGCACGAAAGAGCTTCTCTGCCGTGCGGCTGGCGGAGCCGTTTGCGCAGTCGAAGGCTACGCGCATTCCTGCGAGTGACTCGTCGGTGGTGCTTTTGAGATACTCAATATAATCCTCTGCCGCCATCTTCACGTAGGCGATGCGCCCGATGCGCTCCGCGTCGGCAAGGATCGGCTCGGGAGAATTGTCAAGCACGATTGATTCGATCTCCTCCTCCAGCTCGTCGGGCAGCTTGAAGCCGCGCGCGCCGAACACCTTGATGCCGTTGTAATCGTAGGTGTTGTGGGATGCCGAGATCATAACGCCTGCCATCGCGCCGTACTTTTCGACGAGATACGCCACGGCGGGGGTCGGAACGACGCCGAGGTCAAACACCGAGACCCCTGCGGAGCATAGCCCTGCGGCAAGTGCCGAGGCAAGCATTCTTGAGGATATGCGGGTGTCCATTCCGACGACGACCCGTAAATCCTTGTGGTTACCCTTCGACAGAACGGTCGCAACCGCACTGCCGATTTGCATCGCACAGGTGGTTGACAGCTCGCTGTTCGCGATGCCGCGCACGCCGTCGGTGCCAAATAATCTGCGCATATTACGCCTCCCTTTTGGGAACGGGGTCGCCGCTTCCCTTGTAAATACTGTCAGCAGGGATTACCCCTCTGACGCGTGAGAGCGGATACACGACGGCGCCGCGTCCGACGATCGAGCCGGGGCACAGCACCGAGTTGCAGCCGATCTCCACCCTGTCGCCGAGCATCGTGCCGATCTTACGCAATCCGCTTTCAAGATCGACGTCGCCGTGGATTACGATGTTTTTGCGGTCGCTGCGGATGTTCGATGCAATCGCGCCCGCACCCATATGCGACAGATAGCCAAGCACCGAGTCGCCCACGTAATTGTAATGCGGCGCCTGCACCGAATCGAACAAAATCGCATTTTTCAGCTCGGTGGAGTTGCCGATCACGCAGTCGCGTCCGACCAGCACGCTGCCGCGGATATACGCACCGGGACGGATCTCGGTTTCCGCGCCGATGACACAGGGGGCACAAAGCGTTGCGGTCGCGGCGACCTTCACGGACTTATGTACCCAGACCTCGGGTATCAGCTCGCGGTATTCCGCGGGGGCAAGCGTTTTGCCGTAGGCACGGACAAACTCGCCGATTTGTGGGAGCACCTCCCACGGGTAGGTCAATTCTCCAAGCAGGGATGCCGCCGCGGTGTGCGACAGATCGTAAAGCTCGGAGATCTTTGGGATCTTTGCCATATTTTCTCCTTCTCGGTAGATTGGTACGCTTCCGTACCTTTTTATTATATACAGCAAGAGGGCGATCCTGTCAACAAATCTTTGGAAAAAGCCTTGCAAAGCGTCGGGGGCTGTGATAAAATAGGTATATTCAAATGAAGGGAGGGTGCGTGATGGAGCACAAAACGAGGGTCGCCGTAATCGGCGCAGGACACGCGGGGATCGAGGCGGCGCTTGCCACGGCGCGACTCGGGCTTGACACCGTGCTGTTCACCATCAATCTTGACGCTTTGGCAAATATGCCCTGCAACCCCTCCATCGGCGGCAGCGGAAAGGGGCATCTCGTTTACGAGATCGATGCCCTTGGCGGTGAGATGGGCTATATTGCCGACAAGGTCACCCTGCAAAGCCGCACGCTCAACCTTGGAAAGGGTGCCGCCGTGCATTCCAAGCGCGTGCAGGCAGACCGTATGCGCTACCGCGCACTGATGAAGGCGGCGGTGGAGGCGCAGGAAAATCTTCACCTCGTGCAGTCCGAGATCACCGAGCTTTTATGTGAAGAAACCGACGGGAAAAAGCGCGTCACGGGCGTGCGCACGCACCTCGGCGAGGTGTTTTTGGCGGATGCCGTCATCATTGCCGCGGGCACCTATCTTGACGCGGCGGTCTTCGTCGGGCAGAATTCCTATCCGTCGGGCCCTGACGGAATGCTCCCCGCACGGGGACTTTCGGCATCGCTCGCCGCACACGGCGTATCGCTTCTGCGCTTCAAGACGGGCACGCCCGCGCGCGTGGCACGGCGGAGCATTGATCTGTCGGCGCTTGAGGTGCAGGCGGGGGAGACGGGTGCGCTTCCCTTCTCAGTGCGTACCGACGCCGAGCGCTACGCCGCGCTCCCCGACACCCCCTGCCATATCGTTTACACGAATGAAAATACCCATCGCATCCTGCGTGAGAATCTCTCACGCTCGGCGATGTACTCGGGCAAGATCGTCGGCACGGGGCCGCGCTACTGCCCATCGATTGAGGACAAGATCGTGCGCTTCGCCGACAAGGAGCGACATCAGCTCTTCGTTGAGCCGACGGGGGCTGACACCGACGAGATGTATATTCAGGGCTTCAGCACCTCGATGCCGACCGACGTTCAGCACGAAATGCTGCGCTCGCTTCAGGGCTTTGAGCGTGCCGAAATTATGCGCTACGCCTACGCCATTGAATACGACTGTGCCGACCCCTTACAGCTCTACCCGACCCTTGAATTTAAGGATATTTCGGGGCTTTACGGCGCGGGGCAGTTCAACGGCACCTCGGGCTATGAGGAAGCCGCGGCGCAGGGCCTTGTCGCGGGCATCAACGCCGCGCTGAAGATTCTGGGGCGCGAGCCGTTGATCCTTTCACGCGACTCCTCCTATATCGGCACGCTGATCGACGACCTTGTGACCAAGGGCACGCGTGAGCCCTACCGTATGATGACCTCGCGCTCGGAGTACCGTCTGCTCCTGCGGCAGGACAACGCAGACCTGCGGCTGACCGAGCTCGGTCACCGCGTCGGGCTGATCGGTGCGGAGCGCTACGCTGCCTTCCTTGAAAAACGCGACGCGATCGAAAAAGAGACCGCGCGCCTTTCGCGCACCGTCGTGCCGCCCTCGGCACAAACCAACGCCTATCTCGATTCCCTCGGCTCGGCGAAAATCGCCACGGGCATCACGCTCGCGGAGCTTTTGCGCCGTCCCGAGCTTGACTATGAGAAGCTGACGCCGCTCGATATCCACCGACCGCCGCTTCCCGCCGCCGTCGTTACGACGGTCGGGATCAACGTGAAGTACGAGGGCTATCTGCGCCGCCAACGCGCCGAGGTCGCGCGTATGGCAAGGCTTGAGGAAAAGCCGCTCTCGCCCGACCTTGAATACAAGGCGATCCGCGGTCTGCGCATCGAGGCGGCGCAAAAGCTCGCCGCCATCCGCCCGCTCTCGCTCGGCCAAGCATCGCGCATCAGCGGCGTCAACCCCGCCGATATCAGCGTGCTTCTGATCCATCTGTCGCGGGAATAAAATAAAAAAGGAAGGGAGATCCGTATGCTGCTCTATCTTGACGCGTTGAAAAACGACGAGCTTTCGCGCCGCCGTGAAACGCTGCTGCTCGATATCCGCGCAGGCACGGACTCCTTTTTTGACGCCTTCCGCTCGCTTTCCGAGTGCTTTTTGAAGCATCTGCTTGCCGCGGCGGAGCATCCCTTCGCGCCAAACGACGGCGTCGGTAAGCTTTTGCGGGACGGCGCGGTGCAAACGCTGCTGGGGGAGGTCTATACGATCCCCAAGGAGGCGGTCGCGAAGCTCTCCGATTATATTCTGAAGATCAACAAGCACGTTCACAGCCGTGAAAAGCAGGCGGATAAGGATGGCGTTTTCGCCTATTTGCTGGCGTTTTACCGCTTTTCGGCACCCGCCGCGTCAGTCCTCGGCGCTACGCCGACGCCGCCCGATCCGATTGCCTTTGACGCTCTGTTCTGCTCGCACGCAGAGGAGGTCAAGCAGGCGAAGGAGGCGGCAGAGGAGAAAAACGCACGTATGTTTGAAAGGATCCTTGACCGTGTGGACGACCTTGAGCGCAAGGTCACGCAGCCAAAGGCGCCGCCCGTCATCCCCATCCGTGACTGCACGCAGTATTTTCTCTCGGAGCAACGGGAGGATGCGCACAGCGCGTCCCTGTCCCGTATGCGTATGCTTTACTCCGCCGCACTGATCTTGCTCGGCGTGTTTGCGCTTTGCTCGCTCCTTGCCTTTGGAATGCTCAGCCTTCTTTTCCTGATCCCCGCCATCTATCTTGCCTTCGTGCTGATCGCCTTACGCTCCGACTGCAACGGAATGCCGCGCGTGATGGAATGTGCGGAATTTGAGGACTGCACGCCGATGCACGCCTATACCTCACCGCGCGGCGTCCGCTATATGGACGGTTGGATCAAGGATCGCTACGGCGGCTTTCTGCCGCTGACCGTGATTCTTGCGATTCTTTCGGTCGTTTTGCCGTTGTTCGTCGGCTCCTCCTTCTTCACGGGGCTTTGCATCTTTTTCGCGATCCTTTCCGTGATCATGGCAATTTGTGTGGTTTCGTTTACAAAATCCTTCTACAATACCTATTCCCTCACGGTCCTCGTTTTCAAGGAGTACCGCTTCTACTTTATCGTCGGTCAGGAGCAGCTCGACCACGATCGCGTGAACGCGCTCGTCGGCGGAATTCCGCCGATCCCTTGACATTTTGAAAAGAATATGCTAAACTAAGCTTGACCTACCCTCGGAGCAATGGCATCCGCCGCGAGCAAAGGGGGTTTTGATATGGTCAAACAAACGTCGTCTGCTCGCCGCCTTCTGGTCGCGGCAAATCTTCGCCGTCTGATCAAGGCAGATCCTGCCATCCGCACGCTCGCCGCGTTCTCTGAGCTTCACGGCTCGGACATCCGCACGGTAAAGCGTTGGTGTCGGGACGGTGTTGATTCGCTCAGCACGGTCGCGGAGATTGCGAAGACACTCGGCGTTTCGGATCTTGCGTTGATACTCGACGCGTCCGAAAGCTGAAAAAAGACTGCTTCAAATGCAAATTTGAGGCAGTCTCTTTTTTATTTCGAGGGTGGCAGATGCTGCCACTTTTCTTTTTGAAGGATGTGCGTTATGATAGAGTCAGCGAATCTCCTGATCGATGCTGTCAAACAGCGCGTCGGCGAAAAAATCGCGGATCGTAATGTCAAGACCGTCGCAGATCTTCTGCAGGGTCGATACCGTCGTGCTGTGGTTGCGTCCGCTGACGATATTGTTGAGCGTCGACTGCGTGATCCCGCAGGTCGTTGCCAGCTTATTGAGCGTCATCCCGCGCTGTGCGCAGAGTGCCGCGATCCGCTTCTGTACCGCGATCCCGATCTCCATCTTTTCTCTCCCTTCGTTTATTTTACCCTTTATTTTACCATTTTAATATCGTAAAAAGTTATCTCTTTTGGGTTGACTTTTGGCTTTCGGTATGCTAATATAAAAACAGAAAATAAATAAAGGAGGTTTTACCCATGGCAAAGGGACCGCTTTACGTAGCGAGAAAGAGTATCATTCCCGCCTTTCAGTGGTATCTCGTGCTGACCTTCTGGCTGATCATCCCCACGTTCATCATCATCTGGGACGTGATCGTCAGACAGCACTACTCGATCGAGTTCTACGACGGATACTACATTGAGCGCGAGGGTGTCTTCAACGTTCAGGAGAGGAAGCGCGTGCTTCCGAAGATCCTCGGCGTTTCGATGGACGTCTCCTTCTTCGGCTACGGCGATTTACGTATTGACGCCGTCGGCAAGAACGATCTGTACCTTGACGAGATCGCAGAGCCCGAGGGGCTTCGCGCCTTCCTTGAGGAGCATTTCGTGGATGACGAAACGATCGCACAGTACGGGAAGTCAAGCGTTGGCATTGCGCTCGACGAATAAACAGAGCGTGCCCGCCATCGCGCGGCACGCTTTTCCCATTTCATTCAACTTTTGGAGGTAGAACGATGAAAAGATTTTTGATCCTTGCACTTCTTTTGTGCGCGCTGTTCGTTTTCTTCGCCTGCGATACGGGTGACGGTG
>JAFTLE010000069.1 GCA_017452895.1 Clostridia bacterium | reverse complement strand
CCCACGGGACCCATTTATGGGTAGTAAGTAACAATTGCATGGCTGGCAGGCCAATAAAAAGCGCACTTGTGCGCAGCCAGTATCCTTAGGGCTATGCCCGAAAGTGAAATACCCCCCGTTTCACGGGGGGATATTTATTGGGAAATTACTGAATTTCCACGTTCACGCGTTTACCGATGTTGGTAGCCGCGGCCTTCATAACAGAGCGGATCGCCTTCGCGATCTTTCCGTGCCGTCCGATGACCATACCGGTATCGTCCTCTGCAACGGAAAGCACAAGGGTGATCTCATCCTCGTCCTCGGTCTGCGTGACCGAAACGGCATCGGGATGATCAACGATCGCACGTGCTATGTCTGTAAGAACTGTTTTCAAATCCATCTCGCGGAATACCTTCCTTGGTTTTCAGATATCACTGAATGATCTCGCTCTTCTTCAGAAGCGCCTTAACGGTCTCGGTGGGAAGAGCACCCTTTGCGATCCAAGAGGTAGCCTTTTCTGCATCGATCTTGATGTCAACGGGGTCGGTCAGGGGGTTGTAGTAACCGATCTCCTCGATGAACTTGCCGTCGCGGGGCGACTTGCTGTCTGCGACGACTACGCGGTAGAAGGGAGCCTTCTTTGCACCCATTCTCTTAAGTCTGATTCTGACTGCCATGGTTTTTTTCCTCCAAAAATATAATGTTTTTTGTTTTTATTAAAATCATTCCCGAGCTTGTCGGTGAAAAATTTTTAAGGGTTAAAAGGGCATATTGCCGCCAAACATCTGGCGCATACGGCGCTGCCCTGCGGCGCCTGAAAACTGCTTCGTCATTTTCTTGACCTGCTCGAACTGCTTGATCAGTCGGTTGACGTCCTCGACCGACGTGCCCGAGCCGTTTGCGATACGGCGGCGGCGCGAGCCGTTGAGGATTGACGGATCGTTGCGCTCCGCCCGCGTCATCGACAGAACGATCGCCTCGGTCTTTGCCATCTGCCGCTCGTCAAGCCCCGACTCCGAAAGCGAGCCAAGCTTCACCCCGGGCAGCATCGACAGGATCTTTTCAATTCCGCCCATCTTCTTCATCTGGCGGAACTGATCGAGAAAATCGTCAAGCGTGAAGCTGGACTCGAGCAGCTTCTTTTCAAGCTCCTTCGCCTGCTTCTCGTCAAACGCCTCCTCCGCCTTTTCGATCAGCGTCAGCACGTCGCCCATTCCGAGAATGCGCGATGCCATACGGTCGGGATGGAAGGGCTCGATCGTGTCAAGCTTTTCGCCCGTACCCACGAATTTGATCGGCTTGCCCGTTACGTAGCGCACGGACAGAGCCGCACCGCCACGGGTGTCGCCGTCAAGCTTCGTCAGTACAACGCCCGTAATGTCGAGCAGATTATTGAAGGACTCGGCAACGTTGACCGCCTCCTGACCCGTCATTGCGTCAATGGTCAGAAGGATCTCGGTCGGTTCTACCTTCTTCTTGATATTTTCGAGCTCCTTCATCAGGACCTCGTCGATCTGCAAGCGACCCGCGGTATCAATGAAAACGAGATCGTAGCCGTTTTTCCTTGCGTGCTCAACGCCCGCCTTCGCGATCTCAACGGGTGAGAGCGTGCTTCCCATCGAAAAAACGGGAATGCCAAGGCTCTCGCCAACCACCTTCAGCTGGTCGATGGCGGCAGGGCGATATACGTCGCAGGCGACCAGAAGCGGATTCTTCCCCTTCTTTTTATAAAGCCCCGCGATCTTACCGCTGTGCGTCGTTTTACCCGCACCCTGAAGACCGACCATCATCACGACCGTCGGCGGCTTCGATGCGATCTCAAGCTTCGGGGTCTCGCCGCCCATCAGGCGGATCAGCTCCTCGTTTACGATCTTTACGATCTGTTGCGCGGGAACAAGGCTCTCAAGCACGGTCTCGCCAACGGCACGCTCGGTGACCGCCTTGACGAAATCGCGCACGACCTTGAAGTTAACGTCAGCCTCAAGCAAAGCAAGCTTGATCTCACGCATTCCCTCACGCACGTCCGCCTCTGTCAGCTTTCCCTTGTTGCGGAATCGCTTAAAGGCGTTCGTCAGTTTGTCAGTTAAGCTCTGAAACAAGCGTCTCCCTCCTTTTAGAAAAGGTTAAAAGCCCTTTTGCAGGATCAGCTCGGCAAGTGCCCGCGCCTCGTCGGCGAGCAGATGCGCCGCGTCGGGATCCCCCGCGTCGAGTGTATCGGCAAGCGCGCGCAATCGTTCAGCCCCCGTGCGAAGATCTGCAAATTTTTCGGCAAGATGAAGCGAGCCCTCCATACGAAGAAGCTCCTCCTCGCCCTTTTTGATAACGTGACGCACCCCTTGGCGCGAGATCTCCAGCGTCTCGGCAAGCTCGCCGAGCGAAAGATCCTCGCCGTAATAACCGTCCAGCACGTCACGCGTGCGGTCGGGAAGTGCCTCGCCGTAAAAGTCAAGCAAGTATCCGATTTTCAGATTTTTTTCAAACATACCGCTTCCGTCCAATCGGTGTAAAACAAATTACTTTACAAGTATAGCACGCAGAAGCTCTTTTGTCAAGCATTTTTTCACAAACTATAAAAAAATTTTAAAAAAATCAAAAGTATTTGCAAAAACCCCTTGATTTTTGAAAGAACATCTGTTAAAATACTGTGGTGTATGAAACTCGCAGGACACACCCTCTCAGGTGTCCCGCTTCAAAAAAAATATAGGAGGTGGATGTTTTGCCGAACATTAAATCCGCAAAGAAGCGCGTAAAGATCACGAAGGCGAAGACCCTTCAGAATCAGATCTTTAAGTCCCAGATGCGTACCCTGATCAAAAAGTACGACGCAGCGTTGGCTTCGGGTGATAAGGAACAGGCTATGGCAGCATACAAGCTGGCGACCAAGAAGATCGACCAGGCTGTTTGCCGCGGTATTCTGCACAAGAATAACGCCGCTCGCAAGAAGAGCGCCTTCACCGTAAAACTCAACAAGATGGCGTAAGGTATAGAAAAAAAGCATCGCAGGCTCCGCGATGCTTTTTTTGTTTTATTTGCGGACGAGCTTTCCGTCCGAGAGTGAGAGCGTTCCGTGTCCCGGCGACAGAATGATCTGCCAGGATTGCGTGTTGATCGCGGCGATCACGCCGTCGCCCACGGCAACCAGGCTGTCGGGGATTACGATCCTTTTCGCTGTGTAGCGGTTGCCCTGCGGCTCATCGGTGCTCGCACAGATCGCGCCGAGCTCGATTTTTTCAACGCCGTCGGGGATCGTCAGCACATCGTCCCGACCCGCGCCAAACGGCACGTAGAGAAGCGTTTTCATATCGTGGCTCAACAGCATTCCGTCTCGCGTTGCGTATACCTCGCTTCCTTCGGTGCAGGAAACCGAGGTGAGCGCGTTTTTGTTATAGATCGCAACCGACAGATTACTGCCCGTATTCAGGTAGTTCTCGGGCAGCTCCGTATAAACGGTAAAGGCGTCGGGCAGGATCAGCTCGCGCAGATGGAGCGGCCGTCCGAGGGACAGCTCGTAGGCGTCGGTCACGCTGCTCGGCATCTCGTACACCGCACCCGCCCGATTCGGCGGATAGCAGACGAGGACCGCGGGCTCGCCCGTTTCGTTTTGTGCGTAAAGCACGCCGTCCCTTGTGGTATAAGCCTTACTGCCGTCCACCACCGTGAAGGAGGAAAGCGTCGTCGGCGCACAATTGTAAAAGACGTGCGTGCCGCGCACGGATTCCCCGGGCGCAAATTTCGCGCCGCCGATCTGCCGCACGCTCGCGGGAATGTGAATATTTTCGTTTTGAAGACCTATGCAATGATTGAACGCGCCGTCTCCAATATAGACCAGCCCCTCATTCAGCGTCAGCAAAGGAGCGGACGCGCACCCCTGAAAGGCGTAAGCACCGATCAGCAAAAGTGAGTCGGGCATCCTAAGGTCGCTGATCAGACCCGCGCATTCCGCAAATGCGAAGTCGCCGATCTGTAAAAGCCCCGTCGCGTGCTGCAGGTCGAAACCGCGCAGATCATCACAGCCGTAAAAGGCGGCGTAGTCTATGATCCTCAGCCCCTCTCCTGGAATGACGATGGACACGTTGGAATCTGCGAAGGCGTAGCTGCCGATCTCGGTCAGCGTGCTTGGTAAAAGGACCGCGCGCACGGATCTGTTGCGGTAAAAGGCGGCGTCGCCGATTCTTTGTACTGGCACGCCGTCCACCGTAGCGGGAATATTGACGAACCAATCGCTCCCCGTATATTCCGTAATCGAAAGATAGGTATGCTCCCCCTCGGTCACGGTCGTGAAAACAAAATCGCTCTTTTCGGGCTCGACCGTCTCCGCTTTTGTGCTTGAAGAGGAGGGAAGGTAGCACTCGGGATCCACCGCGCAAAGGATCGAATAGGAAAGCAAGGCCGCCGCCAATACGGCAAATGCAATCAGACGCTTCATATCCGTTCCTCCCTTGCTCCCTAAGATTCCTTTATTTTAACACATTTTTCTGCGTCTTGCAATACTTCGTTGACAATTCCCGATAAAAAATATATAATATAAAAAAATGCGATGCAAAGGAGAAAGGCGTATGACGCTTCCGTTTGCCTATACCGTCAAGTATTCCGCACGCCGTACCCTCGCCGTGCAGGTCACGCCCGATGCCGCGGTGCTGGTCAGAGCCCCCCTTCGCACGGAGAGGGCGCGGATTGAGCGTTTTTTATCCGAGCACGCCGCGTGGATTGAAAAGAACCTATTGAAAATGCGTGAAAAGCGCGCGAAATATCCCGAACCGACCGACACAGAGCAGGCAGAGATGCGCCGCCGCGCTGAGGAATATATCCCGCCGCGCGTCGCCCTTTACGCCGAAAAGATGGGACTTTCGCCGAGCGGTGTTCGCATCACCGCGGCACGCCGCCGATTCGGTAGCTGCAGCCCCAAGAATTCTCTCTGCTTCTCGCTTTTTCTGATGCGCTATCCCGCCGCGGCGATCGACTACGTAGTCGTGCACGAGCTCGCGCATATCCGTCACCGCAACCACGGTAGCGATTTTTACTGCGAGATCGCTCGCATCCTCCCCGACTACCGCGCCCGTGAACGCCTTTTGAGGGATTGAGCGCCTTCCATCCATGTTTTCCAAACCAAAGACAAAAAAATGCAAGCACCCACTTGCATTTTTTATTTTTGTGTGTTAAAATATATCTGTATACCTATGTATAATAGCAATCATTTTGCTTTTTTGGAGGATTTATGACGAATTACAAGAATTTGTTTTTGCGACAGTCCTACATAGACTCCTACGATGAATATGAAAGATCGATCACGCGCGGACAGGCGGTCGCCTGGGATTACGTGATCCTCACTGCCTCGAATGAGGCGCAGGCGGACTCTTACCGTCAGCAGATCGCCTACCGTCAGGCGGCAGGCAAGCTGCCTGCGGCAACGCATTTCGCCGTCATTCCCGATCGCGACGGTCTTCGCGTCGGCTCGGGCGGTGCAACGCTCAACGTGCTTCGCTACATCAGGGAGGAGTGCGGGGAGCAGGGCTTCAAGGGACGCCGCATTCTTGTCATTCATTCGGGCGGTGACTCCAAGCGCATTCCGCAGTACTCGGCAATGGGCAAGCTTTTTTCCCCCGTTCCGCGTCAGCTGCCCGACGGTCGCCGCTCCACCCTCTTTGATGAATTTATCATCGGCATGACGGGCGTTCCCGCACGCATCAGCGACGGTATGCTTGTTCTCTCGGGTGACGTTCTGCTTCTGTTCAACCCTCTGCAGATTGACTTTTATTCCAAGGGGGCTGCCGCGCTCTCGATCAAGGAAAACGTGCAAACGGGCAAAAATCACGGTGTTTTCCTGCGTAACGAGGACGGAAACGTCGGCAGATTTTTACATAAGCAAACGGTTGAAACGCTCATAGAGGCAGGTGCTGTCGATGCAAACGGCGACGTCAACATCGACACGGGTGCCGTCATCTTTGACAGCAATATCCTTGAGGAGCTGTACGCAATGGTCGACACGCGGGAAAAATTTGATGCCTGCGTCAATGAAAAGGTGCGCTTGAGCTTTTACGCCGACTTCCTTTATCCCCTTGCGGCGGATGCAACGCTGGAGCAGTTCTATCTTGAAACGCCGGAGGGCGACTTCAGCCCCGAGCTTTCCGTGATCCGTAAGGAGCTTTTCGAGCGCCTTCACAAATACTCGATGAAGCTGCTTTGCTTCTCGCCCGCATCCTTCATCCATTTCGGCACGACGCGGGAGCTTTTGCATCTTGTCACCAACGAGATCGATTCCTACCGATTCCTCAATTGGTCCCCCCTTGTCAACACCAACTACCGTAAAAAGAACGCGGCGGTCAGCAACAGTTACGTCAGCTTGCGCGCGACGGTCGGCGACGGCTCTTATATTGAGGACAGCTATATCCACCGCGGCACGGTCATCGGTGAGGGCTCCGTGATCTCGGGCGTCACGCTTGAGAATATTACGATCCCCTCGGGCACCGTCCTTCACGGACTCAAGCTGAACAACGGAAAATTCGTCGTGCGTATGTACGGCGTGAACGATAACCCGAAGGAAGCGAAGCTCTTTGGAAAGCCGATCGACACGCCCCTTTGGACGGCGAAGATCTATCCCGTCTGCGACTCGATCGACGAAGCGGTGGAGAAGACCCTCCACGGTATCCTTGCGGAGGAATACATCAGCCTTGCGGAAAGCTTTGCGTTGGCGGACGTCACGCAGATCCTTCCGTGGCAAGACAAGCTCGACGATAAGGTGAAAAGCGAGCAGATCCTCGAAGCGATCGACACGCGCACCCCCGCGTCCGAGGCAGTCAAGGCACTCGACAACTACATCTCCGACCGTGTGAAAAAGATTCTGTTGCACGAGGCAGAGAAGTCCGATTTCGGTCGCAAGATCCGTATCTACTACTATCTCTCGCGCTTTTATACGGGCGAAAAGAGAGAAGAACTGGAGCTTTTGTGCTTCAATGCGATCAGCGAAGCCGTGACCGAAAACGCCTGGGGACACTACCCCGTGCGCACCGATATGCGAATCGCAAAGGACGAGGTCACGACCCGTCTGCCCGTCCGCGTCAACTTCGGCGGCGGCTGGTCGGATACCCCTCCCCACTGTAACGAAAACGGCGGACTCGTTCTCAACGCCGCCATCAAGCTCGACGGTCGCCTGCCGATCGAGACGGTGCTTCGCCGTCTGCCCGAATACAAGGTCGTGCTGGCAAGTGCCGATCTCGGCTCTTACGGCGAATTTACAAGCCTTACGGAGCTACAGGACTGTAAGAATCCGAGCGACCCCTTTGCTTTGCATAAGGCGGCACTCCTTGCAACCGACGTCCTCCCCCTCACCGATACGGGCGAAACGCTCGAACAGATCCTGAAGCGTCGCGGCGGCGGTATCTACCTGTCCACACAGGTCATCAACATTCCGCGCGGCTCGGGTCTTGGCACCAGTAGTATTCTCGCAGGTGCCTGCGTGAAGGGCATCTACGATTTCTTCGGCGTCGATGCCACGGACAACGAGCTTTATACCCGCGTGCTTTGTATGGAGCAGCTGATGAGCACGGGCGGCGGCTGGCAGGATCAGGTCGGCGGACTCTCCCGCGGCTTCAAGGTCTCCACCTCCTCCCCGGGACTCTTCCAAGAGGTCGAAACCACGATGCTTCACCTCTCGCCTGAGACCGTCGCGGAGCTGAACGAGCGCTACTCGGTCATTTATACGGGTCAGCGCCGTCTGGCTCGCAACCTTCTGCGTGAGGTCATCGGCAGATACATCGCCTCCGACCCCGAAACCGTCTACGCCCTCGGCGAGATCCAGCATCTTGCCGTCTTAATGCAGTACGAGCTGTCACGCGGACATCTTGAGGACTTTGCACGTCTGATGAACCGCCACTGGGAGCTTTCTCAGCAGATCGACAGCGGTTGTACCAACACCTGTATCAATCAGATCTTCGTCGCGTGTGAGGATCTCATCTGCGGCAAGATGATCTGCGGCGCGGGCGGCGGCGGCTTCCTTCAGGTTCTGCGCCGACCGGGTGTCACACACGCCGATTTGCGTGAGCGTTTGCTTTCGGTCTTCGCCGAATCGGGCGTTGACGTCTGGACCTGCGAATTTTACGTATAATTTTCGATTTCGAATATTATTATTTTTCTGATTTGGGGGATTTATGAAACAAGTTGGATATCGCGCAAAGGTTTTGATCCTGATGGCAGTCGACTCTGTGGTTGGGCTGTGTGCTCTACTGCTCTCCACCCTTTTGCTCTATGCGGCAAATATGATCGCGCCCCTTGGCGAGCACATGCGGAATTTCGCTATGATGATTCCCGTGGTCGTTGTACTGACGGTCGGACTATCCTTTGCGTTCGGTGTATACCGTATCGCGTGGCGCTACTCGGATCTTTCCGACGTCGCGCGTCTTGCAATCTCTACGGCGGTTTCCTTTCTGCTTTGCGCCGCGGTCGACGCCGTCTTTATCGACAAATACCGTCTGATCATTTATCTGATCGGCGGATTTCTCTCGCTCTCGGGGCTTCTTCTGTCGCGCGCGATTCTGCACATCATACGCCGTTGCCGTATCGACACGGTAAAGGAAAAGCAGTACTCCGGCAATATTATGATCGTCGGCGCAGGCAATGCGGGTGCTATGATGGCACACAGCATCAAGGCTGACACCGCTTGGAAAAAATGCCGCGTCTCCTGCTTCATTGACGACAACCCGAACAAGAAAAACGAAACGATCTACGGCAGTCTCGTCATCGGCGGCAGAGAGCTGATTGCCGAGGCGGTGGAGAAATACAATATCCGTCTGATCATCCTAGCAATGCCCTCGGAGAAAAAGAGCGTCAAATCCGAGATCCTTGAGCTTTGCTTCGCGACGGGCTGTGCTGTCAAAACGCTCCCCGATATGGAGGAGATCCTCGAGGGCAGTGCCAATGCGACTGCCCTGCGTGAGGTCAAGATTGAGGATCTGCTCGGTCGCGACACCATCAAGATTGACCTTGCCCGCGTGATGGACTATGTCAACAACAAGGTCGTTATGGTCACGGGCGGCGGCGGCTCGATCGGCAGTGAGCTTTGCCGACAGATCGCAAGCCATAATCCCCGTCACCTCATCATCTTCGATATCTACGAGAACAATGCCTACGATATCTTAAACGAGCTGAAGCGCAAATATCCCTTCCTAAACGTTACCGCGCTGATCGGCTCGGTCCGCGATAAGGATCGCCTTGACGAGGTCTTTGCGAAGTATAAGCCCGAAATCGTCTACCACGCGGCGGCACACAAGCACGTTCCCCTGATGGAGGACAGCCCCAACGAGTCGATCAAGAACAACGTTTTTGGCACCTACAACACGGCAGAGGCGGCAGACCGCCACGGCGTGGAACGCTTCGTGCTGATTTCGACCGATAAGGCGGTCAACCCCACCAACATTATGGGTGCCAGCAAGCGTATGTGTGAGATGGTCATTCAGACCTGGAACAATCGCTCGAAGACCGAGTACGTCGCAGTGCGCTTCGGCAACGTCCTCGGCAGTAACGGTAGCGTCATTCCGCTCTTCCGCCGTCAGATTGCAGAGGGCGGCCCCGTAACTGTTACCCATCCCGAAATCATCCGTTACTTTATGACGATCCCCGAGGCAGTCTCGCTCGTTTTGCAGGCGGGTGCCTCTGCGAAGGGCGGCGAAATCTTCGTCCTCGATATGGGTAAGCCCGTCAAGATCCTCACGCTCGCTGAGAATATGATCCGTCTTTCGGGACTTGAGGTCGGGCGCGACATCGAGATTCGCTTCACGGGTCTTCGTCCGGGTGAGAAGCTCTACGAGGAGCTTCTGATGGCAGAGGAGGGACTCACCTCCACCGAAAACGACCTGATTCACATCGGCAAGCCGATCGACTTTGATCAGGATAAATTCTTAGAGCAGCTCTCAGAGCTTCGCTCCGTAATGGCACACGAATCCTGCGATATCCGCCGCTATGTGCGACAAATCGTAACGACCTACCAACCGACCAAATAAGGAGAGCCTCATGCACCGAAAAACACGGCGTACCGCCTTCAGAACCGAATGCGCGTCAGAATCGGCTGCTTCGGTGCACTGATGACGGGGGCTTGCCTTGGACGGAAGGAAAAATAAAAAAGCTATTGACAAAGCAAAATGTGCGTGCTAAAATAAACATGTCAAAAACCTGTGATTGAGAGTAGTAGCCTTGACAAAGCTCATAGAGAGCCGCAGACGGTGGAATTGCGGCAGCGTCTGTCATTGTGAATGGACTTATGAGGGCGACCGAAAGCGAAAGCGAGTAGCAGTCGACGGCATCGGGACCGTTATCTCCGACGCATATGTTCGTATGCATGAGTGGGCGGCGTTTGCCGTCAAGCTTTGGGTGGCACCGCGAGATTCTCGTCCCAAGCGCAAGACAGTTGCGCTTGGGATTTTTTTATGAAAAGGAGTAGGAATATGCTGAATCCGGGACGGCGATGGCGACGCCTCTTTTCATCTGCTTTGCTAAAATAATGTGTAATTTTACGGAGGAATTATAAAATGATCCATAACGGAATTGATTTTGAAACCTATTTTAAGCATTACCCTGATGAAAACGGGTATTTTGGAAAATTCGGCGGCGCGTATATTACCCCCGAGCTGAAAAAGGCGATGGAGGAGATCAGCACGGCGTATTTCACCATCTGCAAATCCGAGCGCTTTATCAGCGAGCTGCGCCGTATCCGCAGGGACTTTCAGGGCAGACCGACCCCGATCTCCTATCTTGAGCGTCTGTCGGGCAAGCTCGGCAACGTCCAGCTTTACGTAAAGAGAGAGGATCTCAACCACAGCGGCGCGCATAAGCTCAACCACTGTATGGGTGAGGCACTCCTTGCCAAATATATGGGCAAGAAAAAGGTCATCGCTGAAACCGGCGCAGGACAGCACGGTGTCGCACTTGCCACCGCTGCCGCCTACTTCGGTCTTGAATGTGACATCTATATGGGTTCTGTCGATATCAAAAAGCAGGCTCCGAACGTCGCAAGAATGAAGATCCTCGGTGCAAACGTTGTTGAGGTCAAGGAGGGGCTCGCTACGCTGAAGGAGGCAGTTGATGCCGCCTTCGCCGCCTATACGCGAGAGTATAAGGATTGCATTTACTGCATCGGCTCGGTGCTGGGTCCGCACCCCTTCCCGATGATGGTGCGCGACTTCCAGAGCGTTGTCGGTATCGAGGCGCGCGAGCAGTTTACCT
>JAFTLE010000003.1 GCA_017452895.1 Clostridia bacterium | reverse complement strand
GCTCGGTGGTCGCAAGCGTTGCAATCTCGCCGTCCGCGTACAGACTGCGGAAGAGTCTGTCTCGGAATCTTTCGGGAATCGGATAAGAGAGAATGTCGCTGTCAGAAACGGGAGAGAAGGAGGAGAGCGGTACTTCGTAATTACCGTTGAGCGTTGCGTTGCTGCCCTCAATCTTCAATCTGTAATCGCGGTTGTAGAGCGCGCCGTCAAGCGTCAGCGCATCTTCAACGTAATAATCGCCCGTCAGAATATGAAGAATGATGTTGAGCGGGACTCCCTCCTCTGAAAGTAGCGCGTTGAGATGGTCAACTGCCGCATCCACGCTCTTGAAGGGGGCATTCTTACTGCCGTTGCCGCTATCGTTGCCCTTCGCCGCGTCAACGAAAATTTCGCAATCGGCGTAGGCGCTGTCCGCGGTGTAAAGCAGATTCGTGTTGCTCGCGTATTTCTCGAAGCTTGAGGTCAGGTAGACACAAAGATCGAGCATCGAAAGCGCGCCGGAAAGGCTCGAGCCCGAGGCGTTGCTATAATAGGTCACGGTCTCATCGCCCTTCTCGAGCGTTACGTACGCGCGGAAGAAGTACTTCTTGGAAAGATCCTCAGGGCGCGTGTACTTGTCGAAGAAGATACTGTAACCGAATTTGTCGGTCTGTCCGATCGTGCCCGACTTTCCGCCCTCAGTCGTGTAGACCTCGGCAGATTTGAAGGCAGTCTCCGTCGTCAGCGTGATGTGCGAGGAAACGGTATCGGAGCGCGGAGCAAGCAGAACGCCCACGGTGACCTTGTAGCCCTGAGCCTCCATGGCGTTAATCTTGCTCTGTTTGAGCGAGTAGATCGCGGAAAGCTCGTTGCCCTCGCCCTCCACTCTCGCGGTAAAGCCCTCGAAGTTGAGCAGAATCGCGGACAGCGCGTTGTCCAGCGCATCCTGCAGGAACGCCCTATCGGTCGTGAAATCGTAGTTTTTCCATATGCGGTAGATCGCAACGCGATCCCCTGCCGGGATCGACTCAAATCTGCTCATATCGAGCTGATTGTATGCACAGAGGTCTGCAAAATGGTTCTGCAGCATCTCGTCCTCGGTCAGCACGCGATCGTATGCGCGTACCGCGTAAAGGATCGACGGGGTGTCCGCAACCAGGCGGAAGGATCCTTTCTCGGCAAGCGATGTCGGATGCGTGCCGGAAGCACCGTGATAAATAGCTTCGCCGTGCAGACCGAACGCGTAGGAGAAGGCAATGCTGCCGTCGTCGTTCGTGTTGAGCTTGAAGGTCGCGTTGTAGATACCGAGTGTATTGTAGTCGTAATCGGTCAGCTGTTTGCTGAGGTATTTCACCTCGCCGCTGTTCCAGGTGCCGTTGCTGGAGAAGGTGGGGCCAATCGTGTACAGAGGTGCGATGCCCGTCGGCGTCCCGTGCGTGGCGTGCTTCGAGTAGATCGAGAAGTTACCGATCTTCAGCATATACGACCAGATCTCGTACCAGTTCTTGCCGCTACCCACATAGTTGATCGTCTCGGTGCCCTCCATCGGCATACCGAGGTTTTCCATAACAACCTCAACGGTGTAATTGTTATCGGGCAACTCGTCAAGCCCGAGGTCGAGGTAGTGAGAGCCCTTCATATCGCCGCGCGCCGCTGCCTGCGTCATTTCGTAGCCAACGCCGTTTTCATATTTTCTCCAGCCCGTGACCGTCGACAAGGGCGAGCCCTTGTCATCAAAATACTCACGCGTCGTGGTGCGGCCGTTGAGAAGGAAGATATCGTAGCTTCCGTCCTCGTTCAGCACCTTGTTCCTCCACTTGCCGCTACCCGTGGAGGAGATGGTCAGCGATGCCTCGTTTTCCGTATCGTACGCCGTCAAAAGAAGCGAGAGTCCGTTCTGTACATAAAGACGGTCGTATTCGTTCATCTCGGTCACGTAGAATAGCTCGCGCACGATCTCGTTGTAGATCTCCGTACCCTCTGCTTTGTCAAGACCGACGGACAGGGAGAGCATATTCTCAAGCACGATCTCTTGATTCTCCTTGGAGAGCGATGCGTAGGAGGTCAGATCGAGACCGTAGTAGCGCACGAGGTCGCCGAAATGATTCGATCTCTTTTCCTCAGCCGTAAGAGCACGGTTGTAAAGACGAATGGCGTAGGTCGTATTGCTGACGTTTTTCATCACGTACAGATCTTCGCCCACCTTGCTCGGCGTGACGCCCTTGTAGGGCGTTGCGCTCTTGCTGACCGTCAGCGAGCCGTCGTAGTAGGACAGCTCCTGCGTCACGTCAAAGCCCGTGGAATCCTGCGACCGCGCACGCGTATAAACGAGATGCCATGCGGGGATATTCGTCGAGCCACCCTGGAGCGTGACCGCGGTGCTACTGCGGCTTCCTTGCCACATGTAGTAGTTGGTCGCGAACATCGCGCTACCGTTCGTCTTGATGGTCGAGGCGCGGCACCAATACTGATACATATTGCCGATAGCGATTGCGGTCACACGTCCGCCCTCGCCCTGATAGTTGAGGTTCTGCGACAGCGTGTTTACGGTTCCGTCGGTATCTATTACAACCGCCGCGCCGCCGACGATTTCAAGGGTATACTCGGCATCGATTGCGGGGATATACTGCTTCGGCAGATCAATTGCAACGTTGATCTCCTCATTTGGGGACATAAAGTCCGCGATCACCGACTGCACGCCGCCGTTCTCACCCATTTTCCATCCCGCGATGCGGTCGTAAATATTTGCCTCAACGAAGCGGCCACCCTCAATCTTCGAGGTGTAATTTCCTTCGCCGGGATCCTCGGTCGTAAAGGTATGCTTTATACGCTTCGTTCCGCTTGATGCGTCGGTATAGATACGGTAGGTTGCGCCGTTACTCTGCGACTCACCCCACTCGCTCTCGGTCACGTAGGTGGTCACACCCGCCTCCTCGACCCATTCATAGGTCGTGTTTACGGTCGCGAACAGACGCATTGACACACCGTCAATCGTCACAGAGGTGTTCCCGTTGACGGATGATTCGCCATTGTCAAGATAGAAGGTCGTCACCGATGCGTAAAGCGGCGTCACGCCGTCCTCAGCGTAGGTGATGCGCCCTGCGGTAAAGGTGCGGACGCCCGAAACCGAGGAAGGATCAGCCTGATACTGCTCCCAGACCTCCTTCGTCGTGCTTTGCGTATAGACCTGCGTTCCGTTTGTGGGATCGCCCGACGGCAGGATCGAAAGCAGGGTGGCATTAGCCCCACCCGTAACCAGATTGCGCCAGGTTCCGTCCGTCAGCGACACGTTGCCATCGGCAGGATCAAACGCATCCAGCCAAAGCACAAGACTCGCATCCTTGACGTAAAAATCCTCATAGGTCAGCGCGGTATCTGCGCCGCCCCCTGTGATCGGCGTCTCGTTATCCTCTGCATACGCGAAAAGCGTTAGCGGCAGAAGCGACGAGAGCATTGCGATAAGTAGCAGAAGGGAGATCACAAGCTTTTTCATGATAATGAATATCCTTTCCATAAATGTTCCTTGGTGAGAAACATGTTTTGTGACGATATTTTAACATATTGGGAAGCATTTTGTCAATTGATTTCCGAGAATATCTTGAAAATCGGCACCTTCGACAAAAAAGCAATGTACAATTTGTATAAATAGACGAAGCCCGATCTTTGCCGTGACTTTTATCTTTGTTTTTGACTCTGCAAGTTGTGAAATTAGCCCATTTTAAAACGCAAGAGGGCTGTCTTGAGATTCAAGACAGCCCTTGGTTTAATTAGGCTTCACGCCGGGTTTTTCGACGTGCTTATACTGGAATTCGTAAAGCTCGGCGAGCAGCGAACGTCCCCTTTGCCTGTCACAGCAGCGCTCGTGACGTGCCGTCGATCTCCGTAACCATCGTTGCCCTTTTTGATGTTTCTCATTTTAAAGAATCGAAAATCACAAAAACCTTTGACATCGCCGCACTTTTGTGATACAATACACACGAAAATAAACCTACGGAGACATCTATGAGAATGCGTAAAAAAAAGCACGGTGCCGAACGGCTTGCCGCGCTTTCCTATCTGTTACCCCCGACACCCCCCGCACCAATGACCGATCCCTCCGCCCTTTTTTCAAGATCCGCACCGATCTATCTTGAAATCGGATGCGGTAAGGGCGGCTTTGCCTGCGGTATGGCTACAAAGCATCAAGATGCGAATTTTATCGCGCTTGAAAAATTCTCCGACGTGATGGTCTGCGCCGTTGAGAAGGCTGAGGCGTGCAAGGACACCCGTCCCGACAACCTGCGCTTTTTCATCGCGGATGCCGTCACGCTCCTCACCTTGTTTGCTCCTGCGACCGTCGATCGCATCTATCTTAATTTCAGCGATCCGTGGCCGAAAAAAGGGTATGCGAAGCGCCGCTTGACGCACCGCGAATTTCTGAAAATCTACCTCTCCCTCTTGAAGGAAGGCGGCGAGCTGTACTTCAAGACCGACAACGTCACCCTCTTTGATTTTACCATTGAGGAGCTTGATGCGCTCGGCATCGCCTGCCGCTATATCACGCGCGACTTTCACAATTCTCCCGAGGCAGTGGGCAACGTGATGACCGAGTACGAAACACGCTTTTCCGAGCAGGGCGTTCCAATCAACGCCCTCGCCTTCACCAAGTGTCGAAAAGACGCGTAAGCGCGTCGCTCTCGCAGAGCAGCTCGCTGCCCGAGACAAGGAGGATCGCGTCGGGCGCATACGACCGAATGAGCGCGTCGAAGTCGCCTTCAAAATAGCGCGGATCGCAGAGCAAAAGGTCGGCGGCATCGGCAAGCATCGGTGCCACCGCATTCATATAGCTATCCTTCAGCACCAAAAGCCGCGGGCGTTTGCCCGCGGCTTTTTTCGTGACCGAAAGCAGCGGATAATTCCCCCCGAAAAAGACCGTGTAAAGATCGCGCCGCCCCTCAGCGGATGCGTCGTATACGGGGATATCCTTCCCCTCGGCACGCGCCGAGAGTGCGCTGTCACCAGCATAGCGCGGCAAATAGACCGCATCGGGCAACAGATCGATGCCGAGGGCGGATGCGCCCGTGCCGTAAAAATCACCGCCAAATCGCGCGTGTGTGACCGTCGGCAGAGTAAGGGAGAGTCGCGCGGCAATCTCCTCGGCAAGCCGCCGTGCCCCCTTTTCGTTCAGATGATGATCGGTCAGGTAATAATCCGAAAGCGAAAAGCGCGCGTCGCCCTCGGTATAGACCTCGTAGGCTGTCGGCACCGTAAAGTGGTAAAAGGGAACACCGTACGCCAACAGACGCGAAACCGCGCGCGCGTTTGACTCCGCGAACTCCCCGTCACCGCGCGGCCTTGCAATCAGCCGCCCACCATCGGTGTAAAGAACGCCGCCGCGCTCACGCTTTCCGAGCGCCAGCTCCGAGAGGGCGGCGAGCGAGGTCAAACCGTCGCGAAAAGGAACGCCGTCCGCGGCAAAGCGCGAAAGCTCCGCCGACAGCCGCCCGCTGCGGTAACTGTCAAAGGAAAGGTCGGGAAAGCCCGCGCTGATCCTGTTTTCGCGCTCGAGAAGCTTCGGCGCGGGCGAAAACAGATAGAAAAACGCAAAAAATAAAAGCATTGAAAAAAACAGACAGAACAAAAGGATCTGCGGTCTTTGCGGTCGCATAGCACCTCCTAAAAGCGGAAATAAAGAAAGGGATTGTAAGAGCCGCTGACGCTGTAGCCGACCGAGAGGAAGAATAAAAGCAGCGGCATCGCCACGCGCAAAAAGGCGTGCCGCGTCCTGAAAAAGTGATAGGGGATCGGCGTTGCGAACAAAGCGCCGAGCAGAAGAGAGGGCAGAAAGCGTAGCGCGTGATAGGCCGCCGCCGCGTTGGAAAAGCCCGCCCCCGCCGATAGCAGACACCCCTTGAAAAAGCCAAAGCTCGGAGAGGCGAAGATCAGCCACCCAAACGCGATGAAAAGGAGCGTCAGCCCACGCATCAAGGGGCGCGGCAGGCGTGTAAAGAAGCCGCACCGCTCAAGCAACAGCAGAAAAAACCAATACGCGCCCCACAGAAGAAACTGTACCCCCGCACCGTGCCAAAGTCCCGTCAGTAGCCAAACGATCCCCATATTAAAGTAGGTACGCGCACGCGTGCCGCGGCTGCCGCCGAGCGGAAAGTAGACGTACTCCCTGAAAAACGAGGTCAGCGTGATATGCCACCGCCGCCAGAAATCCTTGATCCCCACGGCAAGATAGGGATAATCAAAATTCTCGGGAAAGTGAAAGCCGAAAAGGCGTCCAAGCCCGATCGCCATATCGCTGTATCCCGAAAAATCAAAATAGATCTGTAAAGTGTAGGCGACCGTGCCGAACAGAACGAGCAGAAGCGTCGGACGCTCGGTATCAAGCAAGATCTGCCAAAGCTCCCCGCACCCGTTTGCAAGGATCAGCTTCTTCGCCAGCCCAAAAAGAAACCGCTCGACCCCCGAGAGGTCGGGACGCCGCCGCATCGCAAGCTCGGCGGAAATATCGGTATAGCGCACGATCGGCCCCGCGATTAGCTGCGGAAAGAGCGCAAGATACGCGGTAAAATCCCAAAACCGCCGACAGGGGAGCGTATCCCTTCGGCGCACGTCAACGAGGTAGGAGATCCCCTGAAAGGTATAAAAGGAGATCCCAAGCGGCATCGCGGGTATGGCGAAGGAAACGCCGAAGGGCGACAGGAAAAATCCGAGATACTTGAAAAAGAGAAGCGGCAAAAGCGAAAGGATCAGCACCCCCGCGAAAAACCCGCGCGAACGATCGGGAATCAGCAGCCCGACTCCCCACGTAAACAGCGAAAAGAAAAAAAGAAGCAGAACGTAGATCGGCTCCCCGAAGGCGTAAAAGAGAAGACTCACCGTCGCAAGGACGGCGTTTTTTGCCCTACTCGGAGAAAAAAAGCAGAGAAGCAGAACGCAGGGGAGAAACAAAAACAGGAATTCTGCCGAAGAAAAGAGCATAAAATTCTCCTTTTTGCATTATTTTTTTGCGAAATTCCGTTTTTTATACTTGTTTTGGCACAAACTTTATGATATAATGATCTTAACCCATAAACGGAGGAACCAGCAGTATGGATGAAAATATGAACTACGAAGTGATTCTTGACGAGGTCGAGGAAGCGGAGCAACCCGTCGTCGCCGAGGAAAAGCCGAAGCGCCGCCGCCCTGCGGTTGCCAGAAGATACGATATCGAGACTGCTTTTTATGCGGATAAGGATAACGAGGAGCCGACCTTCAAGTATCATATGAAGGGGAGCTACAAGATCGATCTTTTCCGTCTTTTCGCACTGCTGACGGCGTTTGCCGCACTCTTTTCCCTTCTCTCACTCCTTCAGGGCGGAAAAAAGAAAAAGAAGAAATAAGCAAAGCAAAAACGGAGGAACGCGCCCCTTTCGCGGCAGGGAATCGTGGCAGAACAGATTCATAAGCATCACAGACAGCGGCTGAAGGCAAGCTTTCTTCGGCACGGTCTTTCGCATTTTGAGGAGCATCAGATCTTGGAGATGCTGCTCTTTTATGCCGTACCGCATAGAGATACCAATCCGACGGCACACCGCCTGCTCTCGCACTTTGGGAGCCTTGACGGTGTTTTTTCGGCACCCGTAAACGAGCTTGAAAAGGTGGACGGCGTAGGCCCCTACGTCGCCGCCTTTTTGCGCTTTTACGGCAGTATCTCCGAGTACGCCGTCGCACAGCGGGAGTGTGTCGGGGTGAAAATCGTACTGCCCGAGGATTACGGTCGCTTCTTTGTCGATTACTTTCGCGATGTCAGCGTCTCGCGCACGGTCCTTCTCCTTCTCGACAACGCTTCGCGCGTTCTTGATCTTGTCGTGCTTGCGGATGCGCACTTCACCTCGCCGCTCATCGGTCTGCGTACGTTGATGGAGCCCGCCATCCAAAGGCGGGCAGCGTTCGTCGTTTTAGCGCACAATCACGTCGGAAAAAGTGAGCTTCCCGATCCCGCGGACATCGAGCTGAACGCTTACTATAAGGATCAGCTCAGCGCCTCGGGCATCACGCTTTACGAGCATATCATCGTTTCGGGTGAGCGCTACGCGCGCTTGATGGAAACCGTCCTTGGGATCGCATCCCCGCAAAAGCAAATAGGGGGTGGGTCGTATTGAGCACGGAAACGAACGCAAAGGAAAAACGCGCAGAGCTGCGCGCCCGCTTTCTCTCAAAGGGGCTCGGTGAAATGACTGAGCGCGAGATTCTCTCGCTTTTTCTGAGCTTCACCGTCCAGCTTGGCGACGTTTCGGAGCTTGCCGACACGTTGCTTTCGCGCTTCGGCAGCATTTCCGCCGTATTTGCGGCAAGCGATGCGGAACTGACCGACGCGGGGCTCTCGGAGCACGCGGCAATCCTTGCCCGCTCGGTCTTCGCCGTTCGCTCGGAGAATACCCAGCGCACGGCAAAGGGGCGGCGGCTCGACACCTTCGAGCGGTGCGGGGAATTCTTCCGCAGCTGCTATATCGGCGCACAAAGCGAATACGTTATGATGGCGACTCTCGATTCGGACTACCGTATTCTTTCGCTTCACAGCTTCAGGGAGGGCGGCATCAGCTTTGCGGAATGCTCCGTCCGAATGCTCGCGGAGCGCGTGATGGAGCGGGGCGTCGTCTTCGCGGTGCTCGCGCACAACCATCCGAAGGGGCAGGCGATCCCGTCGGAGGAGGATATTACGGCAACCGCCGCGGTCTACCGCGCACTCGGTCAGCTAAATGTAACGCTGATTGACCACGTCCTCGTCAGCGGCGCGGACTACGCCTCGGTGATGCGCTACGGTGTCGGTGGTAATCAGGAGAGTTGACTATCGCCATATTCGATGCTATAATATTGTCGTTGGATCCTAGCTCTGTAATTCATCCTTTCAGGAGGCAGCTATGACCAACGAACACTCTCGAGCCGTTGCTCACTTCTGCCCGTTTTGCGGCACCCCCCTTGGTGGCGGGGCACTCTTTTGCGGACACTGCGGAAAGCGGATCGGCGTAGCCCCGTCGATGCAGGAGGAATGCGCTCGGTATTGAACTGGGCTCATTCCTT
>JAFTLE010000068.1 GCA_017452895.1 Clostridia bacterium | reverse complement strand
TAGTGCAGAAAAAAGCGGTCCTTGTAGGCAGGGTCGTGATAAATATGATCAATGCGCTGAGTCGACAGAGTGCTGTGCCGACGGACGGTGCCGTGGACGATATAGCCCTTATCGAGCAGAAGCTCGGCAAGATAGGAGCCGTCCTGCCCCGTGATACCCGTGATCAGCGCGGATTTTGGTTGCGGTTGCATAAGATCCCTCCTTTTCTAAAAGCATACCCGCACCGCGGCACTTTATGCGAAAGTCTTTCTAAAACGTGCGCCGCTTGCATATATTTTTGAAAAAAGGAGGGCTGAGGATGACAGAGGAGTGGTTGGAGCTGCGGCGGGAATTTGAGGAGGACGGCAGCGTGCTTGCCGTGTTTTCCTGTCGGCTTCCGCAACCGACGGGCGGCAAGGGGGAAAAACGGATTGCAACGCTCTACCGCCGTCTGGCAAAGGAGTGGGAGCGTTATACCGAGCGGATCCTTCTTGCGCGGGCGCGTGCTGCTGACGGACCGAGTGCGCCGCGCCGTCGGCACAACCGCCACAGCACTCTTGAAATCACCGCTGACGTGGTGTATAAGGATGACGAGATCCTCTCGGTGCTTCGCCGCGTGCTGATCAAGGGCGGCGGAGCGCGGCGGCTTCTCTGCTTTGGGGAGACCTTTCGCATAAGGGACGGACTTTTACTCCCCCTTTCCGCATTTGCCGAAAAGCCCCGGGGGTGTCGCGGCTTGCGAGGCTTCGTTTTTCACGGAGGGTCGGTCACCCTTTTCCACCGCGGCGGCAGGGCGGAGCTGCCACTGAAAAATAAAAAGGAGCAAGCGTAAAATACGCTTGCTTTTTGTTTCAAGCTGTACTCTAATGGGAATAAGAATCGATCAATCATCCAAGGAGCACGAGAATCTCGCAATGTAAGGATATGTTTACAATTTCAGAGCCGACTGAAGGTGAGCGTGTCACGCTTTTGCATCCCTATCACCTTGCCTATGTCGCAAATCCGATCAAAAGCGGCGTTGGGGCGGTCTATTTGTTGAATCTACACGCAAGCGGCGCGGCTCTTTCCGCCTGCGGCGATAACGTAAACGATGCCGCCGTCGGCTATTTACACGCGGCGAGGGTAACCGATAGAACGCTTTCCCGCATCCGCGATATTCTTCTTGCCTGAATAAAAAAACCGCTTGCGCTTGCAAGCGGTTTTTGTCGGTTTCGTTTTTGCCTGAATATGACAGCCCTATGATCAGAAGCGGAGCTTCTCGGCAAGGTAAGCCTTGACCTCGGTCATCGGCATACGGACCTGCTCCATCGTGTCACGGTCGCGGACGGTAACGCATCCGTCGGTCTCCGACTCAAAGTCGTAGGTGATGCAGAAGGGCGTACCGATCTCATCCTGACGGCGGTAACGCTTGCCGATCGAGCCCGACTCATCGAAATCGACCTCGAAGTCGGCGGCAAGCTCGGCGTACAGGGCGTCTGCCTTGTCGGAGAGCTTCTTCGACAGGGGGAGGATCGCCGCCTTAACGGGGGCGAGGGCGGGGTGCAGGTGAAGCACGACGCGCACGTCATTCTTTTCTGCGTCGACGACTTCCTCGTCGTATGCCTCGCAAAGGAAGGCGAGGGCGACGCGGTCAGCACCGAGAGAGGGCTCAACGACGTAGGGCACATACTTTTCATTGGTTTCGGGATCGAAATACTCCATCGACTCCCCGCTAACGTTCTGGTGCTGGGTCAGGTCGTAGTCGGTGCGGTCGGCGATGCCCCAAAGCTCGCCCCAACCGAACGGGAAGAGGAACTCGATGTCAGTGGTCGCCTTCGAGTAGAAGCAAAGCTCCTCGGGCGAGTGGTCGCGCAGGCGGACGTTTTCCTCCTTCATACCGAGGCTGTAAAGGAATTCTGCACAGAAGTTGCGCCAATAGGTGAACCATTCGAGATCGGTACCGGGCTTGCAGAAGAATTCAAGCTCCATCTGCTCAAACTCACGGGTACGGAAGACGAAGTTGCCGGGCGTGATCTCGTTACGGAAGGACTTACCGATCTGACCGACGCCGAAGGGCATTTTACGGCGCGTGGTACGCGCGACGTTCTTGAAGTTAACGAAGATACCCTGTGCGGTCTCGGGGCGCAGATAGACCGTGTTGCTACTCTCCTCGGTAACACCGATGAAGGTCTTGAACATCAGGTTGAACTTACGAATGTTGGTGAAATCGCCGCTTCCGCAATCGGGGCAGACGATGCCGTTTGCCTTGATGAAATCGTACATTTCCTCATCCGTCATACCTGCGGGGTTGACGTCGAGGCCATTTTGGAAAGCGTAATCCTCGATCAGCTTGTCCGCGCGGTGGCGCGAGCGGCAGACCTTACAGTCCATCAACGGGTCGGAAAATCCGCCGAGGTGTCCCGACGCGACCCATGTCTGGGGATTCATAATGATCGCGCTGTCAAGACCGACGTTGTAGCGGTTCTCCTGCACAAATTTTTTCACCAAGCGCGCTTTACATTGTTCTTGAAGGCAACGCCGAGAGGACCGTAGTCCCAGGAGTTCGAGAGACCGCCGTAGATCTCACTGCCGGGGTAGATGAAGCCGCGGTTTTTACAAAGGGCTACGATCTTTTCCATTGTTTTCTGACTGTTTTCCATTGCTTTTCTCCATTTATAATGTTAATTTTAGTTTACAATTTCACCAAGCAGACATTCGCCTGCGATCGAAGTGGGGCGCACCCTGACGATTCTCCCGTGCAATTCGTCCGTGCTTTTAACCAAGACCTCAAGGAAGCTGTCGGAGTGACCGTGATAGACGCCGTCGCTTTCGGTCTCCATCAGGACCGAGAGTGTCTCTCCGCGTGCCAGCACCGCCGCGAGATTTTCCCGGTGAAGCACCGCGCCGAGGGCGATCAGCTCCTCACTGCGGGCGTGCTTGACGGACTCGGGGATCTGCTCCTTCATCCGTGCGGCGGGCGTGCCGCGGCGGGCGGAGTAGGCAAAGACGTGCATAGAGAGGAATCCTGCCATTTTCGCAAAGGCGAGGGTGTCGGCAAAGTCGGCGTCGCTCTCACCCGGAAATCCGACGATAAAGTCCGCCGTTAGCTGTAAGCGCGGGAAGGCACGGCGCAGATGCTCGACTGCGCGTTCTGCCTGCGTTCGATTATAGCGGCGGCGCATTCCGCGCAAAACGGCATCCGCCCCGCTCTGCATCGACAGATGAAAGTGCGGCGTGACCGAGCACAGACGCGAAAGACGCTCAATGCGCGAGGGATGAAACCATTCGGGTGTCATCGAGCCGAGTCGGATGCGCTCGGCACCCGATTCAAGGTCGAGCAGCTCGAGCAGATCAAGCAGATCAAAGCCGTCAAGATCAACGCCGTAGGAGGCGGTCTCAATACCCGTCAGCACGATCTCCCGCACGCCGCCCTGAACGAGTGATCTGACCTCACGCAGAACGTCGGCAGGCGCCTTCGAACGGACAGGACCGCGCGCGGCGGGGATGGCACAGTAGGTACAGCGGCATTCGCATCCGTCCTCGATCTTCACATAGGCGCGGGTGCGCGGCGCGTGTGTGATGCACATGGGCTCAAAGGGGACATTGTCCAGCGGCACAACCTCGCACATCGGGGGCGCACCCGCAAGAAGTGCCTCCGCGCGTGCGGCAAGCTTCAGCTTTTCATCGTTGCCGCCGACGTAGGCGACACCGTCAATCGCCGTCAGCGCGTCGGGCGCGCTCTGGGCGTAACAGCCCGTGACCATCACGATCGCATCGGGGTTGAGCTTATGCGCACGGCGGATCATCTGGCGCGATTTGCGGTCGCTTTCCGCCGTAACTGTGCAGGTATTGACCACGTAGACGTCGCAGGGCGACTCAAAGGGGGAACGCACAAAGCCGCGGCGTTCAAATTCCTCCGCGATCGCCTCGGTCTCATACTGCGAGACCTTACAGCCGAGGGTATAAAAACCAACCCGTTTGCCTGACATACCCTCTCCCCCATCTTTTTTCTATTTTAATATTTTAGCATATCTTTTTGAAAATGTAAAGAGGAGTCCGCTTTTTTATCAAAAAAAGCGCTTCATTTTCGCACTTTTCCTTGATTTTGGCGTTGGTTTGTTGTATACTAAAATTGGATAGAAATACACTTATATGAGAACGACATTATATTGGGGGTTCCTATGCGTGAGCTGACGGTACGGAAAAATGACAGCGGACAGCGCCTTGACAAGTTTTTGCAAAAGGCGTTGCCCTCGCTCCCCCCTGCCCTTTTATACAAATCGATCCGTCTGAAGAAGATCAAGGTCAACCGCAAGCGTGCCGAGGGTGCGCAGGTGCTTTGCGAGGGAGATACGCTCCAGCTCTTCCTTGCTGAGGAATTTTTTACAAAAAAGAAGAATAGCGCGCTCTGGAGGATCACGCCGCGCATCTCGGTCTTGTATGAGGATGAGAATATTCTTCTTCTTAACAAGCGTGCGGGCGTTTCGGTGCATGAGGATGAAAACGGTGACGGTAACACCTTACTTTTGCACTTGCAGGCGTATCTTTTTCAAAAGGGTGAGTACGACCCCGAGCGCGAGCAGTCCTTCGCACCCGCGCTTTGTAACCGCATTGACCGAAACACAGCGGGCATCGTGATCGCCGCGAAGAATGCGGAGGCACTGCGCGTGATGAACGAGAAGATCAAAAGCCGCGAGCTGCACAAGTATTACCTTTGCGCGGTGCACGGCGTGCCCTCTCCTGCGGCGGCAACGCTTTCTGCCTATCTGTTGAAAAACGAGAAGGACAAGACGGTACGCGTATTTGACAAGAATCCGCCGCGCGGCGCGAAGGAGATCAGAACGCGCTACCGCACGGTCGCGGTCAAGGACGGCGACGCGCTCCTTGAGGTCGAGCTTCTGACGGGGCGCACGCATCAGATCCGCGCGCACATGGCGCACGTCGGGCATCCTTTGCTTGGGGACGGCAAGTACGGTATCAACCGTGCCGACCGACAAAGGGGCTATCACTATCAGGCGCTCTGCTCCTACCGACTCACCTTTGATTTTGCCGAGAGGGGAACGCTGCTCGATTATCTTGACGGCAAAAGCTTCGGCATCCCGCCCGCGGACATTTATTTCGTCACGCCGTTTGACGTGAAAGGAGAGCTATGAAAAACAGTTTCCTTTGCGCGCTCTTTGTTTTTGCGGCGGGGCTTTTTGCATCGCTTCCGCTTTGCGTCGGGTGGCTCTCCTTTCTCTCCTTTTTCGCCCTGATCCCTTATCTTTTGCTGCTGTTTTCACAGCTGCTTGCACAAGAGCGGCGCTCGCTTGCCTTTTATTACCGACAGGGGATGCTCTTTTTCCTCGGGTTTTTGATCGGCGTATTTCATTTCTTCGTCGCGATGTACCCGATGGAGTTCGCGGGGGATTTTACAACGCCCGTTGCGGTGTTCGTCGTTGCCTTCGCTTGGCTTGGACTCTCCTTTTTGTATGCTTTGGTTTACGCTTTACTGATTCTTGCATTAGGTGCGCTTTCGCGGCTTGCCGCCGTGCGTCGTTTTCCGCTTCTTTTGCCTTTTCTGTTTGCGGCGGGCTTTTCCGTCGTCGAGTATCTGCAAACACTCACCTGGGCAGGCACGCCTTGGGGCGTTTATGCGCTCACGCTTGCCGATCGTGCCTTGCTCGTAGCACCCGCGTCGCTCCTTGGCGCGCATTTCATATCCTTTTTGCTCGTGCTTTTCAACGCACTTCTTGCCCTTTGCATTCTTCGCTTTTGGAAGAGCCGTGACCGCCGCCGCTTTCTTCGCGCGGTGTCGGCGGTGCTTCTTTTCTTCGTCCTTTGGTGTGGGGTCGGGGGCATTCTGACCCTGACGCGTCAAAAGCCGAATGAGACGGTGCGCGTTGCGATCCTGCAGGGCAACATTTCCTCCCGCGACAAATGGACGCTTGGCAGTAACAGTATTCAAATCTTTCGCCGCTTGGCACTTGACGCGGCGAAGGAGGGGGCGACCGTGATGCTCTGGCCCGAGACGGCGATCCCGTCGGTGTTATCCGAGCACTCCTACTATCTTGACGATCTTTTCGATATTGCCGAGGAAACGAACGCCATTCAGATCATCGGGGCGTTTCGCGAGGGCGTGGACGGGGATGGAAACGATGCCGAATACAACTCGCTTTTCGTGATCTACCCCGACCGAACGGTGAAAGACGTGACCTACGACAAGCGGCATCTCGTTCCCTTCGGGGAATTCGTTCCCTTCGCACATCTGATCGAGACGCTCGTGCCGCCGATGGCGGAGCTGATGACGCGCGACCCCGTGACGGCGGGGAGTGACGAGCCGACCGTTTTTCACGAGGACTGCGGCTCCTTCGGCGGACTGATCTGCTTTGATTCGATCTACGGTGAGCTTGCGCGCGCGACGGTCAAGGGCGGTGCTGAGGTTTTACTGCTTGCCACGAACGACTCCTGGTTTCTTGAGTCTGCGGCACTTCGCCAGCATCATGCCCAGGCGCAGCTGCGTGCGGTCGAGACGGGACGTTACGTCGTACGCTGCGGCGTTACGGGAATCTCCTCGGTGATCGACACGCGCGGACAAACGGTGAAGACCCTGCCCGACAACACCTGCGGCTATCTGGTTGCGGACGTTCCGCTTTGCGGCGACACGACGCCCTTCGTGTACGTCGGGAATCTGTTCGTCGGTCTTTCGGCGCTTTTTCTGCTCTCACCCGCGATGTACGAGCTGACACTTTACTTTTTGACAAAACGGAGGAACCAATATGCTTCGTAAAAATATGATCTGCAGAATCGAGATCACCGATCTCAACAACCTCGGCTACGGTGTCGGGAAGGTCGACGGGCTCGTGGTATTCGTCGCTGGCGCGGTCGACGGCGACATCCTTGACGCGCATATTATCAAGGTCAACAAGACCTATGCGGTAGCGAGAATCGATACCCTGCTCGTCCCCTCGCGCCACAGGATTGAGGATGCTTGTCCGTCACAGGGCTGCGGCGGCTGTGCATACGGTAATATCCGCTATGCGCACGAGCTGGAGCTGAAGGAGAGCTACGTTCGCCACGCCTTTCGCAAGGCGGGGATGCGGAACGTGACCGTCCATCCCGTCCTCTCGACGGGGGGTCTGACGCACTACCGCAACAAGGCACAGTATCCCGTTGCCACCGACAAAAACGGAAGGCTCTCTGCGGGCTTTTACGCACCGCGCAGTCACCGCGTGGTCGCGGCGGCGCGTTGCAGGCTTCAGCCGCGCGTATTCGGGGATATCGTCAAGAGCGTGCTTGCGCTGTTTGAGGCGTACGGTCTCTCAGCGTACGATGAAAAGTCGCATACGGGACTTTTGCGCCATATTTATCTGCGGCAGAATGCCGACGGGTCGGAGATCCTTCTGACGCTCGTTGTAAACGGTCAGTCGCTTCCCTTTGCGGAGGAGATCACCGCGCGCTTACACGCTGCGTATCCCGCGCTCGTCGGGATCGTTCTGAACGTAAACGAGGAGCAGACCAACGTCATCTGCGGTGATGACTACCGTCTGCTTTCGGGGCGCGATTACATCACCGATACGCTTTGCGGTGTACGCCTGAAGATCACGCCGCCCGCCTTTTATCAGGTCAACCGCGATGCGGCAGAGCTGCTTTACGGCAAGGCGCGCGAGCTTGCAGCGATCAAGGATGCCGACACGGTGCTTGACCTTTACTGCGGCATCGGCAGCATCGGGCTTGCGGTTGCGGGCAAGAATTGCCGTCTTTACGGCGTGGAGATCGTTGAGGACGCGGTCGCCTGCGCGCGTGAGAACGCCGCGGCAAACGGCTTTGAGAATGCGACGTTTATCTGCGCGGATGCGGCGAATATTGCCGCGTCGATCCCCTCGGATCTTGCACCCGACGTGATCATTCTTGACCCGCCGCGCGGCGGCTGTGACAAAAGCACGCTCGATTTCGTATCGGAGCTTAATCCTTCGCGCATCGTTTACGTCTCCTGCAATCCCGACACGCTCGCTCGCGACTGTGAGTATCTGCGCAGAGTCTGCCACTACAAGCTCGGTGAGGTTTATCCCGTAGACCTCTTCCCGCGTACGGGGCACGTCGAGAGTGTCGTTTGTCTGACCCGTCAGACAAACTAAAGCATTATGAAAACACGCGCGTTTATCTGTATTGTTCTGGCGGGAGTATTCTGGGGCACCTCGGGCATTTTTTCCAAAGTGCTGTCGCCGTACGGCTTTACGGCGTGGCAACTGACGGCGCTACGCGGTGTCGTTGCTTTCGTTTGCCTTGCGCTGTTTGCGCTTTTGCGTGACCGCCGTCTGTTTTGCGTGCGGGGGCGCGCGATGCTTTTGTATCTGTGCATCGGGCTTGCGCTTTTCGGGACGTCGGGTTGCTATTTTGCCGCGATGCAGCTGACCTCGGTGTCCACCGCCGTGGTGCTGATGTATACGGCACCCGTGATGGTGATGCTGTTTTCGGTGCTGTTTTGGAAAGAAAGGTTTACAAAATTAAAGCTTTTGTCGGTTGGCGTGATGCTCCTCGGCTGTGTGCTGGTGTCGGGCGTGATCGGCGGACTGCGGCTGGATCCCATCGGATTTCTCGTCGGGCTGTTGTCGGGGGTCTCCTACGCCTCGTATAATCTTCTGACCAAGTATGCAACGCAAAGGGGATTGCCGCCCGCGTCAATCACGCTCTACGGCGCACTCTTTATGGCGCTGATTGCACTCTTTGTCTGTCGGCCACTCGGCATTCTCGATGCCGCCGCGAAAAGGCCCGCTCTGACAATTCCGCTGATCCTTTTGCTCGGTGCTCTAACCTTTATTCTTCCCTATCTTTTTTACGCGCGCGGACTCAAGGAGCTACCCGCAGGGACGGCATCCTCGCTTTCCATCGTTGAGCCGATGGCAGCAACGCTTTTCAGCATTGCATTTTTGAGCGAGAAGCCAAGCATTTTTTCGGTCTTGGGAATTCTTCTGATCCTGACGGCGGTCTTTTTGCTCAGCCGTGCGGACAAGCAGAAAAGCGCGCGCATATCTGCCGCGCAAACGGCAAACGATAAGAAAAAAACGGAGAATAAAGTATGAAGGACCTTGCACACGCAGTTGATATGCACAGGGGGCTGATTCCTGCGGCGGAGCGTGCGAAAAGCATCCTTTCGGAGTACAAGGCACCCTTCACCAAGGAGGAATTCCTTGCCCACCAAGCACGCCTTTATACCGAGGGCGAGCGCATTGACTACCGCGCGGACGGCACTACCGTAATCAGAATTGACTAAAGGAGATCTTACGATGGAATACGAATCAATGACCCTTCTCAAAAAAGAAAACAAAAAGGCGGAGCTGTGCGTGCTTCTGATCTGCATTGCCATCCTCGTTCCGCTAATCATTCTGTCCTTTTACAACCGTCCGTCTGCTGACGACTTCAACTATTCGATCCATACGCACGCCGCGGTGCAAAACGGCGGAAATCTCTTTGACATCATTGATGCCGCGCATTGGACGAATAAGTATTTTTACGAGCATTGGCAGGGTCTTTACACCTCGGCGTTTATTCTTGCACTTCAACCGGGGATCTTCGGGGAATCCTACTACGTGCTTTCAGCACTGATTGTGATGACGGTGATGTATCTAACGATCCTTGCATCAGTCGCGATCCTGAATCGGCATTTCGTTTTGCGGTCGTTTCTGTTTACGGCAACGGCATCGCTTTTCATTCTTACGTTTCTCGTGACCTTTATGCCGTCGACGCACGAGGGTGTTTATTGGTTCAACGGTGCGATGAATTATACGCCGTGGGCGTTGACAAATTTCTTAAATCTCTGTCTTTTGCTTGAGGCAGGGAGTGCGAGGACGAAAAAGCGCAAGATTGTTTTTATCATCCTCAGTGCGCTTCTTTCCTTCATTACATCGGGGGCAAACCACGTGACGTCGGCGCTTAACATCGGCTTCCTTTTCCTTGCGTCGGTCTATGCGTTGCGTCGAAAAAAATGGTACCCCCTGATCCCCCTTCTCGTTGCTTTGGCGGGCTTTGCGCTAATGTATGTTGCGCCCGGCACCGCGGTGCGCCAGCAGGATTATACCGAGATCGCCGCACTCCCGAAGGCGTTCTCAATCGTTGAAAAGATCGGATTTTTGAACAAATTTGCACCCCTGCGCTACCTTTCGGTGGGGGCGATCCTGATCTTCCCGATCGTTTACCAGACGCTTCGGATGTTCTTCTACTGGGTCTCGATCCCCGGCATTCTCGTGCTTTTGTTCAGCACGCCGCTCGTGATTGCGATCTGCATCAGAAACAAGGAGCGTTTTCCCAAGAAATTTCCGTTTATGTCGATCCTCTGGTCCTTCCTGGCGATCTTCGGCACCTTTGCCGTTCCCTATTTTTCAATGGGGTGGTTCGGCGCGGGGCGGCTTCGCAACGTGATCTTTATCACGATGATCCTTTTGTCCTTCTATCTGTATATACGGATCTGGGGCTGGCTGATCGTAAACGACCGCGTGCGCTTTGATCGTTTTGATCGTTTTGAACGCTTCCTTCCGCTTTTGCGGCACAACGCCGTGAAGTGGGGCTGTCGGATCGTGCTTCCGCTTTGCCTTTGCTTTCTGTTCATCGCGCCCATTCAGAAAAGACCGTCGAGTGTCAAGACGGCAATCGAGGATCTGTTCGACGGATCGGCTCGGCAATACTGCGAGCAGATGGATGCCCGCATTGAGCTGTATAATGACGATACGCTGACCGAGGTCGTCGTTGAGCCGCTGACCGCTACCTCGTCGCTTCTCTTCTCGTCGGATATCACGAGCGACCCGACCTATTGGAAAAACGGGTCGATCAGCCAATATTACGGCAAAAAGATCTATCTGCGGCCGACCGAGGGCGGCAAGGAATCAGCCGACTCTTGACAAAGCCACCAGAATCTGTTACTATATAAGCGTTATTGATTTGAATGAACAAGGAGACTACAATGGAAAACGAGGAGCTTGAAATGAACGTTCTCGATATGCTGTTTGACGAGGAGAACGGAGACAACGTTACGATTTATGATGAGGAGGGCAATCCGATCGAATTTGAGCAGGTCGCGCTTATTCCGATTGAGGAGAAGGTCTACGCGATCCTGAAGCCCGTTTTGCCGATGGAGGGTGTTGGTGAGGACGAGGGTCTCGTATTTGAGATCGACGAGGCGGAGGAATCCCTAAACCTCGTGGTCGAGGAGGACGTGATTGACGCCGTATTCGCTATTTACGAGCAACTTTGCGATGAAGAGACTGAGGAATAACCGTAAAGAAAGGTTTACAAAAGGAGGCACAGAATGCAAAAATATCTCTACGTCTTTTTGATATCAATGGTGCCCGTGATCGAGCTGCGCGCAGCAATTCCCGTCGGCGCGGGCTTCGGTCTTCCCTTCTTCTACACCTTTCTCGCGTGTGTGATCGGCAACATGATACCCGTACCGTTTATTCTGCTCTTTATCCGTAAGATCCTTGCCTGGATGCAAAATTGCCGCGTGAAATTTTTCAACAAGGTTTCGAATTGGATCGTCAATAAGGGCGAGCGTGCCGCGGCAAAGATCTCGAGGTTTGAGTTCTTCGGGCTGATGCTGTTCGTTGCACTCCCCCTTCCCGGTACGGGCGCGTGGACGGGTGCACTCGGTGCCGCACTTCTCAATATGCGGATGCGGCGTGCGATCCCCTCTATTTTCCTCGGCGTGCTTGTCGCGGGCGTTATCGTCACGCTGATCGCTTACGGCGTGGTGTCGGGACTTGATTGGCTGATTTAATAGATGCGGTCTTTGGTCGAGACCGCTCTTTTATTGTTGACGAGTATGCTCTCCGTATGTTATAATGATTAAAACACAATTGCGAGAGAGAATTTTATGAATAAACGGATTTTTGCTTTGCTTTTATCGGTTTGGATGCTGCTTTCCTTCGCCGCTTGCGCCGATACGCTGAGCGCTCCTTCCTCGTCCTCAAGCTCGATCCCGCCTGTCTTCGACCCGTCCACGGTCGGACACACGGTTTACGGTGAGGGCTTCGGTATCAACCCGGGGCGCGTAAGCTGGGCGCAGGACCCCGCTCTGTTTGATTGGACTAACACGCAGTATTGGTGGGATGAATCCAACTTCAATACCGAGCTTGCCGCACAGATGGTCTCCGACTCGCTCTGCGCGATTGCGGGCACCTCGAACGAGGCAGACGCGTGGGACGCGCTTTTCAAGGATCTGAATCTTCGCCGCTATGAAAAGAACGTGGGCCACACCGCGGGTGAGAAGATCGCCATCAAGCTGAATATGAACGCGGTCTCAAGCGATACGCTGGCGACCAACGCCATCTTCCCGACCCCGTGTATGCTCCGCGCCCTGCTTTCGAGCATGGTCCTGCACGGCGGTGTCTGTCCTGAGGATATCGTTCTTTATGACGTGACGCGCGTGATCCCGACCTATTTCAAGGAATACATCGGAAAGGATGAGCTGGCGGGCGTACAGTACGTCTATCTTGGCTCGGCACCGAATCTGAAGGATGACGACGCGCTCGTCGTCTGGTCAAGCGAGGTCGTGGGCGACGATGCATATCTTCCGACCTGCGTATCCGAGGCAACCTATATCATCAACTACGCCAATATGAAGATGCATACGCTCGCAGGCTTCACGGTAACGACGAAGAACCATTTTGGCTCGATCGTCACCGACGTGAATCCCAACCGCGCCCCCGCGACCGCAGGGCTTCACGAGCTAATCTGCGCGACCCAAGCGATCTATAGCGGCAAGACGATCTATCCTCGTCCCTACGGCTCCTATACGCCGATGGTGGATATCATCGCCAATCAAGACGTAGGACAGAAGACCCTGCTATACTTCGTGGATGCCGTCGTCACGACCGCAGGACAGAACGCTACGCTTACACAGGCAATGCGCTGGGAGACGATGGGAAACCAATTCCCCTGCAGTATCTTTATGAGCCAGGATCCGATCGCTATCGACTCGGTCTGCCTTGACTTCCTTCTCAGCGAGCCGAACATGAAGATTGTTGCCGAGGCACCGATGGACAACTATCTGATCGAGGCTGCGACAGTCCCCAATCCCCCCTCAGATACCGTCTACAAGGACGGACACGGCAACCCAATCACGGAAAGTCTTGGCGTGCACGAGCATTGGTACGATGCAAAGAGCAAGGAATACAGCCGCAACAAAGGCGCGGACGTAGGCATCGAGCTGATCAAGATCCTCTACCGAGAGTAACCGCTTCTTGCGCTGGGCGCATCACCAATAAATATCCCCCCGTGAAACGGGGGGTATTTCACTTTCGGGCATAGCCCTAAGGATACTGGCTGCGCACAAGTGCGCTTTTTATTGGCCTGCCAGCCATGCAATTGTTACTTACTACCCATAAATGGGTCCCGTGGG
>JAFTLE010000067.1 GCA_017452895.1 Clostridia bacterium | reverse complement strand
GCTCGCAGCACCATCCCACTCATCGGTGGCAGGTGCAGCGAAATATAATGCCCCATCGCATCCTCCTTTACGGGAATCGTTTCGGTTGCGATCGGGTAAGCAAAGGTATGAAACAGAATCTCATACCTACCGCAACGCTCTACGGGCACGCGCAACTCGCCACTGTCCGCTCCTGAAAAGCTGATCAAAACCAAAATTTCTTTCCCATTGATGGGATGCCGTCGGTATGCTACCATATTCCGTTCCGCCTCATCGGCATAGACCCAAGAAAATCCCGCCCCCTTAAAATCCTGTTCCCAAAGTGCGGGAGTATGGAGATAAAATCGGTTGAGTGCGCTGACGTAGTCGCGAAGGGCGCGGTGACGTTCGTCCTCAAGTAAAAACCAATCAAGCTCCCCCTCGTAGTTCCACTCGCGAATCTGACCGAATTCGGTTCCCATAAAGCTCAGCTTTTTTCCGGGGAAGGTCATCATCAGAAGCATCGCGACGCGAAAGGTTGCCTGCTTTCTATCAAAATCGCCGTGCATTTTACTGAAAAAAGAACGTTTTCCATACACGACCTCATCGTGAGATATGGGTAGCACGTAATTCTCACCGAACGCGTATACGATCGGAAAATTTAAAGCATAGTGATGATATTTTCGGAACACGGGATCCGTCGCGAGATAATCGAAAAAATCATTCGCCCATCCCATATTCCATTTCAGATTAAACCCGAGATTTTCTCCGGAAACGGGATGCGTGACCCCCTGCCATGCCGTCGATTCCTCTGCGATCATAAGCACATCTGGATATTCCCTGAAAACACTTTGATTGAGCTTCTGCAAAAAGGCGATGGCCTCTAAATTATGATTGTTTCCGTAGACATTTGGATACCATTCACCGGCTCCTCTGTCGTAATCAAGATAGATCATCGACGCGACCGCATCCACACGCAAGCCGTCTATATGATATTCCCGCAGCCAAAACAGCGCGGATGATATCAAAAAGCTCTGGATCTCCTCTCTCCCCAAATCAAAAAAACGCGTGCCCCAGCTTCTTGATTCGATCCTGTCCCATCCTTGATACTCGTAGAGTGGTCCTCCGTCAAACTCATAAAGCCCCCACGCATCCTTCGGAAAATGCGCGGGCACCCAGTCCAAAAGCACGCCAACTCCTGCAGTATGAAAAGCATTGACGAAGTAGCGAAAGTCGTCAGGGGTGCCGTATCGCGAGGTGGGCGCAAAATAACCGCATACCTGATATCCCCACGAGCCGTCGTAGGGATGCTCCGTAACAGGCATCAGCTCAATATGCGTATACCCCATTTTTTTGACGTACGGCACCATTTTGTCCGCCAACTCCCGATAGGATAAATAACTACCGTTTTCCCGTCGCATAAAAGATCCGAGATGCACCTCGTAAATGTGAATGGGAGCTGACAGATAGTTTCCGTCTCTGTACGCAACCGTCTTTCGTCGGTAGCGCATCCAATTCTCATCCTCCCAACAAAATCCGCTGCCGTGAAGGATAATGGATGCACCGCCACTCCCACCCTCGGAAAAGAATGCGTAAGGGTCACCTTTAAGATATTCACCGCCGTTTGCAAGTATTCGGTACTTGTATTTCGTGTTTTCAATCGGTCGATCGCTTTCATAAAACGTCTCCCAGAGCCCACGCTCGGTCGTTCTCTGCATCGCAATCCCCGTTCCCCACCCGAACGCATCGCCAACCACGTAGATTTCACGCGCACGCGGTGCCCAGGTTCGGAAGCTATAGAGCCATCCGCCATCACGCTTTTCCGCATGACATCCAAGAAAATCGTATGCACGAAAGTTCGTTCCCTCGTGAAAATAATATTCAGCCTTCCGATTCTGTTCTTTTTTCATAAACTCTCTCCTTTTCTACGGCTCTATTGTACCAGACTCGCTGTGTAGAAAGAGCGCGGATTGCGCGGTTATCAAAAAATACCATATTCAATAGTATGCACAATACACCCCTATTTATTTTACAAAAAAAAAAAGAAGCACACATAGCGTGATACACCGTTAAGAGTATCACGCTAACTCTATTCGCCTTCGGCGAGTTCTATTGCTACGCAGTGATATTCGGCTTACGCCGAGTGATATTTGCTCCGCAAGTTTGGGGCGAATAGAATATCACTGAAGCCACAGGGCTTCAATATCACTCTTTGCGTTAGCAAAGAATATCACTTTAACAACAGAAAAAGAGAGAACATTCGAATACAAAACCGTTTGTTCTCTCTTTCTGTTTGTATTAAGGGTTTGGGCTTAGCCCTTTTGCATTTGTCTGGACAAATGCGATGCTTGCACTTTTGTCAAGGTGAAAATTCTCCGCTAAAGACATCACGCTATTCCGTCCGCTTCTTTTCAAAATCCAAACGGCACAGGCTCTGCCTGTGCCGTTTCTTTTTATATGATCTTCGTTGCATGCCGCATCACGTGGCAGTTGATATTGACCGCCACAGGAAGCCCCGCGATATGCGTGGGCGCATGCTCGATCTTTACGGCAAATGCAGTCGTATCACCGCCAAAGCCCTGGGGGCCGATCCCAAGCGAGTTGATCCGCTCCAAAATTTTTGTCTCAAGCGCCGCATAACGCGGGTCCTCATTCGTGTCGGAAACGTCACGTGTCAGGGCACGCTTTGCCAAAAGGGCGCACTGCTCAAAGTCGCCGCCGATGCCTACACCGACTAAAATCGGCGGGCAGGGATTCGAGCCTGCCTTTTTGACAGATTCCAGAACGAAATCAACGACGTCCTCCTCGGTTGCGGCAGGTGTCATCATCCGCAGCTGACTCATATTCTCGCTGCCGAAGCCCTTCGGAGCGACCGTTATACGCAATTGATCGCCTGCAACGGCAGTGATATGTAAAATTGCCGGCGTATTATCGTTCGTATTTTTACGGTCGTATAACGGATCGCTCACGACGGAGCAACGCATCGCCCCATCGATGTATGCACGCGCACAGCCGCGATTAACGGCCTCCGTAAGGGTTGCGCCCTCTATGTGGACGTTTTGCCCAACCTCCGCAAAAATAACGGCCATGCCCGTATCCTGACAGATCGGTACGCCAATACTCTCTGCGGCGGACAGATTGTCGCACAGGGTCGTCAGCACCTGCTGTGCCAACGCGTTCGTCTCCTCGCATTTTGCGCGATGAATGCATTCGACCGCATCAGACGGCAAGCGTCTGTTTGCATCGATCAAGAGATCCTTTACGGACTCCTCTACGAGTTCAGCCGAAATGCGGCGTATTTTATCTTCCATAAGCATTCCTCCGAGTTACAGAGCATCCTCACTGCGTTCCGCTTCCTTCAAGACATATCGATATGCATAAGCAGAATACAGACGCAACCTTATCATATCATAAAAACGCCGTAAAAGCAACCGCAATTTCCCTAAAACAAACAAAATTCCGCGAAAAACCACTCGCAACGGACAGAAAAGAAAGAATCCAATATAAAGCGCAACGGCACGTAATCCCAGCACGATATAACCGGCAAAAAACAGAATCAACCGACCGACCGTGAAATAATAAATGAAAAAAGAAGGCAGAAGAGCTATGAGTGCGAAAAAGCGAAACTGTCCGTCATTCACCGCATAAAGCAAAAGCGAAAAGGATATGCCCGCGAATATCATAAAGAACAAATCGCCGCAAAACACGAAAGACCACTCAAAAATCCTCCCGATCCGCTTGCGCTTTTGAATCACTCTTCTGTGAATTAAGGGCAGCTCTCTTTGGAAAGGAGCGCGACAGGCAGCGGCATCGTAACCGATCCCTACCGCAATGCGAAGAATACGAACAAGGTCGTACACGAATCCAAGAAAAAATCCAAGCAAAAAGGCAAAAATAAGAAGCATCGCCTGCTGACCCAACGAAATTTCCATCGATCAACGGAAGAGGCCGGAGAAAAATCCGCCTTTTTCTTTTTTCGTATCATCCAAATAGACGATTGCAACGATCACACCGGAAATCTCAAGTGCCCCCCGCTCGATAGAAAGGTCCGATATCTTCAGATCCTTCCCCTCTATGGAAAGTCCTCCCCTCGTCGTGAGCAGGTGAACCGTTCTGTCATCGAACCCGATCACGTCGGTCACGCCCTCGATCAAGAGATTCTTGCGGTCGTCCAGACGCACCCTGTGCATTTTGGGCACGGTCTGATTTTGATGATTCTGTGTCATAAGCGCCTCCATAATTTATATTGCTATAAATTATGCAACAGCACTCCGGGTTATTCCTGGGAGAGCACCTCGTACATTTCCGAGGCATCCGCCTTTTTGGTACTGTCCTTTACTGTAAGGACACGAACGGTCAGGGTGCGTGCGCCAAAGCGGACCTGGATCACATCCCCCTCCTTCACGTTATAAGAAGCCTTCGCTGGTCGAGAATTAACAGAAACGAACGACGCATCACATGCGTCGTTCGCAACCGTTCTTCTTTTAATAATTCTCGAAACCTTCAAGAATTTATCAAGACGCATAATCAGCCGTTAACGCGATCCTTCAGAGCCTTGCTGGCGGAGAATGCAGGACGCTTCGAAGCGGGAATGGTGATCTGCGCGCCGGTAGCGGGATTGTGCCCCTTCTTTTCGCCTCTTGCCTTAACTTCAAAAGTGCCGAAGCCGATCAGCTGAACCTTATCTCCCTCTGCAAGTGCAGCGGAAATAGCCTCCAGAACAGCGTTTACTGCCTTTTCAGCATCCTTCTTCTTGAGTTCGGTCTCCTTGACGACAACGTCGATCAACTGAGTCTTGTTCATGATTTGAAATACCTTCCTTTTTATTTGAATTGAGTATGATCTTTGCCATTTTCATTATACCATGTTTTTTCAAATAATCAAGAGGTTTTTATAAAAAAAATATAAATTTCTCCTGTTTTTTCGTATAATTTGACCAAATTTTTTAAAATTTTTGCATTTTCTGCTCCCTACAGCTTAAAAAACGGCTTTTATACGATCAAGAAGAAAACAAATTTAAGGCTTTTAAGTGCTGAGGAGGCGAAAACGCAGAAGGATGCGAAGAATGCGTTCCCCCTTAGGCAGCATTCTCACATCATCAGAGGTCACCGCACGGAAGAAAAAGAGGGTAAAAAGATAAACCGCTGCACAGAGCGCAATAGCGAGAAGAACGAACAGATCTCCAAGCCCCGGTGTCAACGAGGTCGCGACCATATAAAATGCGGCGGCAAGCGTTACCGAAAAGAGCGCGCATAGTGCGGGACGTAAAAACGCCCTTGAAAATTGCGGTGTTACCTTTACGCGGCGCATCACAAAGATCAGATCCAGAATAACTGCTGAAAAGTAACAAAGCAAAGTACCGATCGGCGTTCCTGCAATACCGATCTCGGGGATTCCAATTAAGACGTAGCTCGCGAGCAGCTTCACGCCTCCCCCAAGACACATAGAATAGATCGGCAAATGTGCAGAGCCGCAGGACTGTAGGATCGAATTGCTCACGGTCAAAAGACCGACAAAGAATATAGATAATGAAAGGATCGACAGAAGCGGTCCCGCATTCCTTGCCATTTCACTATCCCTGAAAACAAGATAAATGATCGGCTTTGCAAATACGGAAAGCCCAAGTGAGCATGGTAGACCAATGATCGCGGCAACCCGCATCGCGGACTCAACGATCCGATGAATACTTCTGCCAGCCGCAATTGCCGCGGAAATCACGGGAACGATCGAATACGAGATCGGATAGATCAGAACGGTCGGCAAATTAAATAGCGTTACGGCGCCCGTCGAATAGTCTCCGTATAAACCGTTTGCAACGCTTTGCTCATAACCGATCGCGTTCAGTCGATCTGCCATAATGATCGTATCGATCACGTTCGTCAGGCTGAGGATCGAGGCGCTGACCGTAATCGGGAGCGCGATTACAAGCAATCGACGTAAAAGGCGCCCGCCCTTTTCTCCCGTTTCTGCTTCCCCGGTCCCATCGACTCTCAGGCGCCCGCGCCGTAAATAGAGCTGCTGCTCAAAGATCAGAAACACCATTCCGAGAGCAATTCCCAGCGTCACACCAAGGATGGAAAAAGCAGCGGCCACAGCAACGGAATAGCCTTGTTTTAGGGCATAATATGCCAAAACGACCCCAATGACCACCTTGCAGAGCGCCTCGATCACCTGGGAAATAGCAGTCGGGAGCATTTCCTGAAAGCCTTGAAAATATCCGCGAAAAGCACTTGAAATACAGATAAAAAACAAAGCGGGCGCAATGGCAAGCATCGGATAAAAGGCTGCACCGCCGCTGCTGTATAGAGAGATCGGCCGTGCCAGAAGCGCCATCAGAAGCGTACCGAGCACACCGATCAACAAAAACGCCACCGTCGTCACCCGAAAGATCCTTTGCACGCGTTTTTTATCATTTCGGGCACGCGATTCGGATATCAGTATCGAAACCGCCACAGGTAATCCCGCCGTTGAAATCGTATATAGCCACGTATAAATAGAATAGGCGGCATTAAATGCCGCCATTCCCTCACTCCCGAGCAAGTGATTCAGCGGCACCTTGTAAAACACACCGATGAACTTGACCAGGAGACTAGCGACTGTCAAAACGGCAACGCCGGAAAAAAAGAGTCGCTTATCGTTTTTTTCATTGAGTGAAACGTTTTTATCTTGCATATCAAAACCCTTCTCAACCGAGAAATTCACGACATAGAGATTCCTTTGGAATATATTCACGGCTGATATTTTCAATATGCTTCAATTTTTTTAAAATATCCCTCGCATTTTCATAAAAGGGACTGCCTTTTCCGATCGAAGAAAGGAGGGGCATAACGTAGGGGCGCAGGGTTGCTACCTCATACTCCAGAAGCGAGTTCAGATGTACGGCGCAGGTCTTTGCATACGGAAGAATGTTTTTCTCTTCATTCTTCCTGACACTTTGCCATAGCTTAAAGGTGAAATCGGGGGCGGCACTTCGAAAATTGAAATCGCGCACCAGCCGCCTCATGAAGCGAAGCTCCTCAGGGAAGAAGGTCTGCTGTCCGATCTTCAGCCCCTCAGCGACCGAAACGAAGATGCCCGTATACGGATGCCCGTTAAAAAGCGTCGTCACCTCGGGATAAACGGCCTGTATGCCCTCAAACAGAAAAACCGAATCGGCATTCGGCAAAAATTCGCGATATCCCGTGCGCGTTCCGCTGTTGAAATCAAAGGTGGGAACCACAACGTTTTTGCCGCTGAAAATCTGCTCTACCGTTATTTTAAGTGACGAAAGATCAATAGTTGAAGGCGAATCAAAATCAAGCGGCTCACCCGCTTGATCGGACATCTCGATCAAAAAGTCGCGATTATAGTAATAATCGTCGATCGAAATCACATGCACCTGCTTGCCACGCTCCGTAAACTCAGCGATCAGCTTGTTTGCGGTCGTGGTCTTTCCGGATGCAGAAGGACCGGAGAGCGCGATCAGCTTGCTTGCAGGAGAGGAAATGATCGCCCCCACGGCGGCATCGAGACGGCGCTCATACCGCGCCTCACATTCAAGAACGTATGCCCTTTTATCTGCCTCACCGTTGAAGACCGATCTTGCTTCTGTCATATGCTTTCCTCCTTATTAAGTATAACCGTTACCGATCGTACGGTAGAACGAGAGGATCTTATCGTGCAAGGACGGAATTCCCTTTTCGGGGTCTCCTTCTCGGATGGTCCTTGCATCCCTTAAATATTCATATGGATATTTCGGAGAAAATATGCGTTCAATTTTTTCTGGCTTTCCAAAGCTCTGATTTTTCATCAGCTTTGTAACCGCTCCTGCACCAACTGCAAAAATGCTATGTAATTCCTCCATCATAAATATATTATACATGCCCTCGGCACCTTCCTTGGCGTAACCGACGTTTTCAAAATTACCGACCGTATTCTTCTGGCGGTAAATGTAGTAAGGCTTATATCCGTAGGGCTTGGTTTGAAGCTGGGAATATTCAACGCACTTTGAGACGTCGCCGCCTGTCAAGGAATAGATCTTTGAATTGGAGCGTAAAAAGTCAGATGCCTTCTTGACACAGAAGGTGTGAATCGTCAAATTGGAGGGACGGAGCGCAACCACGCGGTCAAAGGTCGACGCAAAGCTGCCGAACCGATCACCGGGGAGCCCCGCGATCAGGTCGACGTTGATATTTTGAATACCGGATCTCTCGGCGATCTCATACGCACGGAAAAAGTCATCCACCGTATGCTTTCTTCCAATCATCTGCAAAACCTCGTCCGAGAGTGTTTGCGGATTAACGCTGATCCTCGTTACGCCGTATTGCTTCGCAACTGCCAGCTTGTCCGCAGTGATCGTATCGGGTCGTCCCGCCTCCAGTGTAAACTCCATAAGGCTTGACGGATCCACGTGACTCGTAATACGCGAAAGCAACGCATCAAGTTGTGTAGCATCCAGCGTTGTCGGTGTACCGCCGCCAATATAGACCGTCGCCACCTGCATACCAAGCTCACGAATGGTCGCAAAGGTCTGATCGATATCCCGGTAAAGCTCGGTCAGGTAATCGTCGATCATCGACAGAAGCTTCGCCGACGTATAGGAAACGAAGGAACAGTACGCACACCGAGAGGGGCAAAACGGAATCGAAATATAAACGCTGCAAAGATTATCGGGCAGACGCTTC
>JAFTLE010000066.1 GCA_017452895.1 Clostridia bacterium | reverse complement strand
GTCTGTACTCCTTTTCACACTTCTTGCCCTGCAAGGTATAGTGTGTTACACCTTATGGTATACTGTTGGGCGGTAAAGATTTTTAGTGATATGCTTCGCTTCGCTCAGCGTGATATTTTTGCTTCGCAAAAGTGATATTGCTCCGAGTTGCTTTGCACTCTATGGTCGCAGTGATATTCTATTCGCCTTTGTAACGTCAAATGCGCGTAGCGCATATCACTGCCGCAGGCGAATAGAGTTGGCGCACCTGCTTTATCGTAGGTGCGCCAAGAGTGCGCTTTTTTTAAAAAAGCTTGACAGAAAACCTTGAAATGAAACAGGGGCTGTCTCAAATTTTACATTTGAGACAGCCCCTCTTGATTATTCGTTGCGCTCTGCCAAATAATCCAGCGTTACACCGTACAGATCGGCAAGCTTGATTGCCAGCCAAAACGGGATCTCGCGCTCGCCGCGTTCATAACGTTGATAAACGGTTGTTTGCATATGAAGGTGTTCTGCGACCTTCTTTTGCGTCAGATCGTGATCCTCACGCAGATCACGGATGCGTCGGTAAACAAACATCATCCTGCCCTCCGTATTTCTTTGGCTTCATTATACAAAAAAGCACCGTATGGAGTTGATATATAACACCGAATGGTGTTAAAATGAAGATAGATCAAAAGGAGGAAAAGATGTATAGAGGTTTTTCTAAAGGCGGATGGTTTATGATGTCAGTCAGCCTTTGCTTGCTTTTGGTCGTTTCCTTATGTGTGAATAACGGCGAGATCAATAACAAAGGTGAAAGCATCCCCTCCGCTTCGAACGACACTTATGAAAGTGTACAAATTTATATATTAAACACCCGATCTAAAAAAATACATACCTGTGATTGTGGAACAGCCGCTTTGATCGACGATTGCAACCGGGCAACACACGTGGGCAACACACACCTTCTTTTAGAAGATGGATATACTTTTTGTAAAAAATGCTTTAAATAATAAAGTGATTGAAAGTTTTTTGAATTTGTTCCTTCCTTTCTTTCGAAAAGCAGAATAATTTTGTCTTGCGTGGCAAAAATAGTTACAGAAATACGCCGAAAGGAAAGGTAACAATGGAACACAAAGACAAAACACCTGAGGAAAAGCGCGCCACCCGTATTCTGTATATTGCGGTTGCCGCGACTCTTTGCATCACCGCGATCATCATCGGTATCGTCAGCGCCGCCAACAGAGAGAGCCCCGAGCTGCCCGATCTTGACGCAGGCGCAAGCGTCAGCACCCCCGACGAGAGCAAGCCGCCCGAGGAAACGCCGAAGCCCGATACAACGGACAAGCCCCCCGTCCTGCAGGCCCCGACCACAGGCGTGCTGACCCATCTGCACAGCCTGACCGAGCCGATCTTCTCAAACACGATGAACGATTGGCGCGTGCATAAGGGCATCGACATCAGCACAGAGGACGGTGCCGCCGTGCTTGCCGCCGCGGACGGCAAGATCGCTGAGATCGAAAAGCACCCGATGATGGGCACCACCGTCAAAATCGAGCACGCGGGCGGAATGGTCACCGTCTACCAGAATCTCGGAGAGATCGCCGAGGGGCTTGCCGTTGGCGACCTCGTCAAGTGCGGCGACGTGATTGCCGCAGTCGGTGAGTCGGCACTCCTCGAATCCGCCGCCGAGCCGCATCTGCATTTTGAGGTCACGGTCAGCGGCGCACAGGTCGATCCGCTTTTGCACATCGACGAGGCATCGCAGGAAAGCAGCTTCACGCCGAGCGACGAAAACTACGAGGGATAAAAGCAGAGGCTGTCTCAAATGCAATTTGAGACAGCCTCTTTGCTTTGCTTAAAAATTCAGGATCAGATACGCGACCCCGTCGAGTGACTGCGGGCTGTCAGGCTCGGCTAACACCTCGTCTGCAAGCTTGTTTGCCGCGGCAAGTGCGGACGGCGGCAGACAGAAGTCGCGCGCGACGCTGAAGAGCGTATCGTTGGGCTTGACATAATAGACGGTCACCGTATCCGCGGCGAGCGTTTCGCTCCTTTCGGCAGGATGGAGCGCAATGGGAAGCGAAAGCCGCTCGCCCCTCACGCCGTCGACCGTCAGCTCAAGGTCGCCCGACAAAAGCAATCGTCCGCCGTCGCACCGCCCCGCGATCCTGACGCCCCCGACCGACGGCGTGAGGCTTATCGACGCGGCATCCTTCAGCTCATAGCGGTGGCGGAAGGGCAGATTCTCCGTGTGCGCCGTGTAGCGAAGCACGCCGCCCTCACTCGGCGAGAGGGCGATGATAGCGGTCGTCTCCAGCATACCGTCGACCGTGACCTCGCCGTCCTTGACCGCGCAGGCGACCGAGCTTTGGCGGCTGTGCGTATAGATCAGCGTGCCGTCCTCCTCAACGGGGATGCTCCCCTCGATCTCCACGCGGCGGACCTGCGGCTCGATCGGCGCGGAAAAGACGAACTCACGGCACTCGGTGCGCGTCGGCGCGTCGGTGGAAAAGGCGTCGTACACGACGGGGAAGGAAACGGCACGCCGCCCCTCTACCGATAGCGAGAGCGGGCAGGAGATCTGCACGCCGTCCTCACACGGCGTTGTGCTCACCTCGCCGAGCTTCGCAATCGCCCGGAGCGTGCAGCCCTCCCCATCGGGCATCGGGATCCATTCGTCAAAGCTCGCCCGCACCTCCTCAAGCGCGGGTAGCTCCTCCCCCGAAAGCAAAAGAGAGAAGATAACATCGCCGCGCATCCGCACGCCGTCGCGCTCGTAGCGGCACTCCCTGACCGATGCCGCGGCATCGGCAGAAAGCACGCGCCGCTCGGGGTCGGAGAGCGGAAGCGTCGCCTCCATCGAAAGCTCGCCCGCCGTACCGTTGACGGTCACGCCGTCGGTCACCGTCCGTGTGAGGGTCACGAGCGACTCACCGCTCGGTGTCTCAACCCCGCGCGTGATCCAAAGATGCGGCAGGATTCGCACGCGTGTGCGCAGGGTCAGGCGGCGCGGTGCGAGCAGGCGGACCGTCGCCCCCTCCGCACGCTCGGATACCGAAAATACCCCCGCGGTGCTATCCGAGAGGGGAAGCGTTGCCTCGTAGGGCGTGTCGAGCGCCGTCGCGCAAAGCTCGCCCGCATCGTCGGTATATAAAACGCGAAAGACGACCTTGCCCGCAAGCTCTGCGCTCTCGCCGAGGAAATGCCCCTCGTCAACGGCGCGCGCGTGGACGGCGAGGATGCGCCGCACCTCGGGCAGGTAGTCGGGCAGAAGAAACTCGCCCCCGCATTCGGCAAAGACCTCCTCTCCCAAAAGATCCTCTGTGTAAAACGCCGTTTGATTTTCCATGTCAGCACTCCTTCGTTTTTTTAACACTCTATGAGAAAGCGCCCGCCAATATGCAAAAAAGCGGCAAAAAATTGCCGCTTTTTGTGTTTTCGTTATTACCCAAGGATGCCGCCCTTAGATACCTGCACCCATATGCTCCATTAACCGCTTGTTGAATTCCTCCGCCGTATTGTAGCCCATCTTCTTCTGGCGGTTGTTCATCGCCGCGATCTCAAGGATGATGGCAAGGTTACGGCCCGGGCGCACGGGGATCGTGATCGAGGGGATCTCGATGCCGAGGATCTCGGTGGTCTCGGAATCAAGCCCGAGACGGTCGTACATCTTGCCCTCCACCCAGTTTTCCAGGTTGATGATCAGGTCGATCTTCTCGGACATCTTGACAGCGCCCATACCGAACAGACGGCGCACGTCAACGATACCGATCCCGCGCAGCTCAACATAGTGGCGGATGATCTCGGGTGCCGCGCCGACGAGCGTTTTTGCCGACACGCGCTTGATCTCGACCGCGTCGTCCGCGATCAGTCGGTGACCGCGCTTGACAAGCTCGATGGCGGTCTCACTCTTACCGACACCGCTGTCGCCGAGCAGAAGCACACCCTCCCCGTAGATCTCGACGAGTACGCCGTGGCGCGTGATGCGCGGTGCCAGATTCAGGTTCAAAAAGGCGATCATTGCCGCCATAAATTCACTTGTAGGCTCACTCGTTCCAAGGAGCGGCACGCCGTACTCCTCCGCAAGCGTGCGTGCCTCACGCGAAATCGGGAGCGAGGTCGTCACGACCACGGCAACGGGGTTTGACGCAAAGAAGCGGCGCAGACTCTGCGTGCGCAGCTCGGGCGTAAGCTGGGAAAGATACAGATGCTCGACCTTGCCGATGATCTGAATTCTGAAATTTTCGTAATGATCGTAAAAGCCGCACAGCGGCAGTCCCGGTCGGTTGACGCGCGGACAAGAGATCATAATTTCGGATGCGGGTCTCGGCAGATAGCTCTCGGTCAGTGAAAATTCCGATATGATCTGCGACAACGCAACGGTATAAAGCTCCTCGTTCTCCATAAGTGCCTCCGTATTTTTTGATTCAACGTATTCATTGTAGCATATTTTTTGAAAAAAGGGAAGGCTTTTCAAAAAACTTATGTTCATAGTGAATTCATTTTTCTGCCGTACAATGTAAAAAAACGAAAAAACGGAGCCGTTATGCGTAAATTTTTGCTTTTATTGCTTTTATTCTGTCTGCTGTTGCCGACCTCGCTTCTCGCTTGTAAGGACGAGGAGGTCGATTCCTATCCCCCCGTCGCCCGCACCGCGGACGAGTCGCGCGTGGTGATGAGGGTCGGGAGCTACGACGTTTACTACGACCAGTTCCGCGCCCTGTATTTACAGTATAAAAATATATACGGCGATGACGACGCCGCGATCAAGGCGGCACTGACCGCTGATCTCGTGGAGTTTTACGCGCTCTTCTCGCTTGCCGAGAAAAAGGGCATCGACGTGCAGGGCGAGACGATGAATAAGGCGGTCGTCGCGGGTGTCAAGCGCCTGATTGAGGGCGACGTCGAATTCGCAGGCTACGGCAGCTATGAGAATTATCTGAAGGGCATTAAGGAAAGCGGAATGACCGACGCCACCGTCCGCCTTCAGCTGCGTGCCGACGCGGTGCGTGCGGAGCTTTTGCATCGGCTGAAAAACGACGGCACGGTGGAGAGCGACGACGAGACCCTCGCCGCCTTCCTTTTGAGCGACGATTGCGTGCGCGTGCAGTATATCTACGTAGAGGAGTCCGCCTATTATTATAAGGGTGACTTTGACGAGCTCGCCTACTCCGCAACGCTGGAGGCGGCAAGCACGACGCTTCTCAGCACCACAGATGACAACTTTGTTTTACAAATGACGAAATATGCGCCGACGATGAACCGCGCGGTCGATCAATATATCAGCCGCTATTCGATCGAAGCACCCTATTCGGGCGTTGGCGATGCGGCATTCTCGCTCGCCGTCGGCGGTACGCAAGCGGTGCCCTACGGCTCACTCGGCCGCGTCTACTTCCTGCGCCGTGCAGAGAGTGCGGCGTTTGCGGACGTCGATAAAGAAGCACTTGCCGCGGTCTATGACACCCACGCGCTCGGCACGCTGATCGATGCCGAGGGTGAAACAATATCTGTCACGACAACAGAACTTTATAATTCGTCAACTCCCGCGACCGTCAAATAAAGGGGCTGTCACATTTAGGTAAAACCGAAAATGGCAGAATTAAGATAATAAGCGGCAGGGCTACGCTTCGATGCGTACTCAAAAAGCTGTTAAGGTTGAAATTCTACAAATTTCTCCAACCTATTTATTTGCCATTTTCTTTCGCCGTTTTCGCCCTCTCGGAGTATATTATACACCTTCGGGCCGAAGAACGACGAATTTTCCTCTAAATCTGACGAGCCCTTATCAAACGAAAAGAGGCTGTCTCAAATGCAAAATTTGAGACAGCCTCTTTTCACAAGTTTTGTCAGTTTATTTTGCTCCGAATCGCGCAAATTAAATAACGGAACGAAATGAAAAAGGAAAGCGGCAAGGCCGCAGAAAATAGAATGAAGAAAATAAAAATCAAGTCAACGGCAGTGGTGACGTTTCTCCTACTGCTTTTTATCTTTCAAATTGCGGTGAATGCCGAGGGGCGGCAGCTGCTCGCGGGCGGAACGCCCTTTGGCGTGCGCCTGTTTACCGAGGGCGTGACCGTCGTCGGGCTGAAGGGGGAGCACGGCGCACCGTCACCCGCAGAGGCGGCGGGGCTTCGCATCGGCGACCGCCTTCTCTCAATTGACGGCACCTCCGTCACGGGGGTCGGCGATCTGGCGCGCGCCGTCGAGCATTCGGGCGGCAAGCCCCTGACCGTCACCGTGCGGCGCAAGGGGGAGGAGCATAGCTTCAAGGTCACGCCCGAGAAGTGCGACGGCGGCTACCGCATCGGCGTTTATCTGCGCGACAGTATGGCGGGCATCGGCACGCTCACCTATGTAGATCCCAAAACGGGCGAGTTCGGCGGCCTCGGACACGGCATCGGCGATCCCGAAACGGGCACGCCCGTGGAAATGACGCGCGGCGCGGTGCTGAACGCCAAGATCCGCGAGATCGTGCGTGGAAGAGCGGGCACCCCGGGTGAGCTATGCGGCACACTCGGCACCGACAAGTGCGGCACGCTCCTTAAAAACAACGAATGCGGCGTGTTCGGCATCCTCACCGTAAGGGACGGCGCGGGCAAGCTCTATCCCGTCGGCACGCGCGCCGAGCTGCACGTGGGCGAGGCAACGCTCCTTACCACGCTCGACGGTGACACCCCCGGCGAATACCGCATCCGCATTGCCGACATTCATCGAGACCGCACCACCAAATGCTTCACCGTCAAGGTTGAGGACGACCGCCTGCTCCAAAAAAGCGGCGGCATCGTGCAGGGGATGAGCGGCTCGCCGATCATTCAGGACGGCAAGCTCGTCGGCGCGCTCACGCACGTGCTGGTTGCAAACCCCACCGCGGGCTACGGGATCTTTATCGAGAATATGCTAAGTGCGGCAGAAATGCCGATGGCAAAGGCATCTTAACACAAAAGTTGAATAAAAATGTTGTCCCTATTGTAACACACTCCACGAGTGAGTTACAATAGGGACAACAGTCTTTTTCCGAAAATTATTAACTTTTTTGTGTAAATGTGGTGTCCTTATTATAACACACTACTCTTCCTTGGATAATGCCGAGCACCGATAAGGATTTTATGTTTCAATTTCCGCATTTAGTGTCAAGTTTACGTTCATTGAAACATATTCTAACCATCCTGACATTTTAAGATTATCCCATTGTTCTTGGGTTCCGCCAAAATAAATATTTGTCAAATTTCCGCAGTCTTTAAATGCTGTCTGGACTATTGATTCGACATCTTCGGAAATGTGAATCTCTTTAAGCATTGAAAGACCAACAAGCCCATTTGAGATAGAATTACTTCTAACGATCAGTTTGCTGAACTTGGGGGACACATAGTATCGTTCGTGCCGTGTAGTTCCTGAATTCAGATCTATTTGAATCCAACCGTATTGCACGTCTGTTCCAAATAGTTCGAGAAGCTTTTTAGGGTTATCTCTATCGTTACCTATAAAAGGCAGGGAAATAGATTCCACCGAAGGACAGCAAAGGCTTCCGTTTTCCATCGTCAAAACAGTATCGGGAATATAAATGTGCTTGACTCCGCTTTCGTAAAAAGCTCCTTTGGTGATAACCGTTACATAATCTGGAATAATATAATCCTCGTCTATTACCGCAAGAAGTTTCGATTCCTTTAAAGCTATCAAGCAGGAGTTTTTGATCGTGTAGTTTTCATTTTCTTCCTCAAACGACAGGGTTTTTAAATCAAAGAGTGACTTGTCAAAGCTTTCAATGCTTGTAGGCAGCGTCACATTTGAAAATTTACGGTTTGAGAAGCTGGCTTGAATGATTTTGCATTTGCTCTCGCCATCAAACACCAAAGATTTCAACTTGCAGTCTTTCAAAAAATTTGATGGCAGTAACATAACATTAGCTGCAACAGTTACAACAATACCATCTCCACTCGAACCGCAGTCATAAAACGCATTGGCGTTAGATTGAATATTATCGCAAAGTATAACAATCTTTTCCAACTTAGTACAGTCTTCAAATGCCGCGTAAATATGAGTGAGCGACTTTGGCAACTGAATTTCAGTAATAGATGCTTTGTCAAACGCCTCTGCGCCAATGCTCTTGCAGGAACTGTTTTTCTCAAAAGTAATTGATTCGAGAGAGGCATTTCCTTTCATGAACTTCGAAGGAATGCTTTGGGCGGATGAGCCGATGACCAGCTTCTTAAATCCATTCAAAGCGGACTGCGAAACGTTGGTGCAATTTGCCGCGTTGAAACACAACGTGTCAAGCTTTGGGCACGATCCAAAAGCACTTACGCCTATATTCGTTACGTTTGTTCCAATAGTAACGTTAATTAAGCCCGAGCCGTAAAAGCATTGATTGTGTATTACGGTGATGTTTAGGGGTATCACTATCTCTGTAAGCTGTTGACATTCCATGAAACAAAAGCTCGGTAATTCTGAAATATCACACGACAAGTCGATCTGCTCAAGCGATGATGCTGCAAACGCTGCCTCTCCGATTGCGATAATGCCGTTGCCGAGAACAACTTCAGAGATTACATCGGATTTATAGAAGCAACGTGCTGCAAGAATATAATCGTTGCCATTGTAAGAATCAGGTAGTGTCAATGATTGCGAAGTTCCCTTGAAGTCGCACAGATAGTACTTTCCTTTATACTGCAAAAAGCCAAATCCCTCGTTGGTATATTCAGTTTTTTGCGCAGAGGTATTATGGATAATGTAAGGAGCGTTCTCGTACATCGTACAGAAAACAGTATCGGTAATATTTGCTCGGGATCGATTAATAATTTCACAACCACCATAGCATTCCAAAGCCTGTTCCTCAATCTGTACATTTCCGTTTAAATCGATAATACAGAAACTGGGAACCATAATAGCATTATACCGAATATTTTTTACGCTTGAAGGAATTATGATCTTGCGGAGCGCAAAATCGGGCATGATCGCGCATTGTGAAATTTCCGTAACCGGCTTTCCGTTATACGTTGACGGAATAGACAAGATAGATTCTGAAAACGTTCCCAATCCGGAGAGTGTGTATCCGGTAGAATTTCGTACAAATTCCAATCCTTCGGATGCTTGAACATAGCCGCATTCGGTGCACTCAAAATCAACGATAATGTGTTCTTTTTGCTTGATAACCTCTTGTTTAATGAAAACCTTTTCGCAAACCGAACAGTGACTCCCCTCGGTTAAACCCGTGTTCTTGCAGGTCGCGGGAACTGCCGCGTCGGTAACGGGGGTGTGTGATTCGTTTTTTTGAATTACTTCTTCTTCGACATGGGAGCATTTATCACAAGTTCTGATACGTTTTCCATCTTCTTTACAAGTAGCCTGCTTAAAAATATCCCAATCGCCAAAAGTATGATCGCATACGGCAGATTGATCTGAAAAAGTATTGCTTTCTTTCTCACCGTTGTTACTTTCACCGTTCGGATGAACGTCTATGCTGTCACACGATGAAAATAAAAATACACAGCTCAGTATTAACGCAAAAAATATTCCGTACACTCTTTTCATTATTACAACTCCTAATGCATACAAAAAGTGCGCTGATCGAAGCCAGCGCACCGAAAAACGCTAAACTCCAATTGTTTCCAATCAATCTATTCGTAGTATAGGTTTCCCCTACTTTGAACAGGAGCCGCGTTTTTACCAAAACGGGATTGTTCAAGGCATAACAAAAAGGATATAGTTTCCCCCTAAAAAGAAAAAGACCTATAACAACGATATTCAGATTGTTTGGCAACTACATTATATTATAATTATCAAAGTTTTTCAATATTTTACAGAAATTTTTGCGTAGTTTTTGTGATTTTTCCGTTAAAAACCTTTGTCCCTACTTGAACACACTCGTGAGCGGCTCGCCGATCATTCAGGACGGCAAGCTCGTCGGCGCGCTCACGCACGTGCTGGTTGCAAACCCCACCGCGGGCTCGGGATCTTTATCGAGAATATGCTAAGTGCGGCAGGCGGTGTAAACAACAGTTTACAGAAAGCGGGATAAGAAAAAGACAATATCCGATTGACGTGCCCCCTGTCAAGTAGGCAGTATAAAAAACAAAAAAGCTTCGAGATTACACGAAACAGCCGCCGTCGGACTCCGACGGCGGCTGCCTTAGGCTTTCTGTTTTTACTTTCCCGTGTAGTTGTAGGTGCCGATTCCCGTGACCGCATAGGCTCCATCGGGGTTTTGTGAATAATTAAATCCCGACGAGCCTTCCTTGCCCCCGCAGAACGCACATTGACCGTCGATTATATTATGGCCGATCCCGCCGTTTTTCCCTTATACTATATTGAAAATGAGATGGTATCAGGCAACGCGCCATACGCGCGGTAGGAGGAGAGTAGCTCATACACGAGACAGAGCGCGCCGAGGTCGGCGGGCTCTTTTTTCGATCTTGCCGCCTGCTTTTGCTCGATCAGTACCCCCGCGCCGCGGTTTTTGAAGCCCTGTCGCGCCAGCGTGCCGAGGTCGGCGGCGGATGCGTCGAGCATTGACTCGTTGATATAAAAGAGTCCGTCGCAGGTGAAGCGCGAGCCTGCCCTGTGCGTGCCGCGCCGCTCGCTCGCGTAGGTGTAATAAACGTAGCCGTTTGCCTCTCTGTACTTTCTGCCAAAGCCCATAAACCCAAGTGACATGCTCTTTTCCCTCTCTTTCTGCCTTCATTATAGCCGAGAAGGTGTCCGATAAAAAGGACAAAAAGGCATAAAAAACGAAAAAACAGGTGCGTGCCCATTTGCTGAAAAAATGCGGTATGATACTCTTGTAAAAGCCTTTGAGAAGCAAAGTGAAAAAGAGTATAATAGGGGTGATATTTCCACATAACGCGTAGATATGACGCAGTATATTCCCGTCCATACATACGGGAATGTAGTAGCAGATAAAGGAGAACGGTATGTACGACTATAAGGATCTCTACGTGATTGATTTTTCAAACGTAAACCATTATCTTGAAATACACGACGTCATCAGAGAGTCACTTGAATTTCCCGATTATTACGGCTGTAATTGGGACGCATTTTGGGATTGCCTGACCGATATGATCTGCGACCCCGTTCACGTTCAGATCAGGGGGCTCGAGGTCATCGAGCAGGAAAGGTTTGGGGATACGGCGGAAAAATGCTTCGCATTCTGAAGGACTTCAAGCATTACGAAAACGATAAATACGCCGATAAAATTCTGATCGAGATCATCGACCAAACGGGTGCCGTGACGGTTTTGGAAGAATGAAAAAGGAGCCGCCTCATTTTGCAGCTTGAGGCAGCTCCTTCGGCTTTATAGTCGGCAGAGTAAGCTCCTTAGTGCTTCAGCATTGCCGACTGCTTCGTGATCGGCTCGGAGGTCGTGAGGATCCCGAGCTGCTTGTAGGTCTTTTCATCCGCCGGCGAGAGAATGACGGTGAAGTGCGCGCGCGTGCCGCGCAGGGTGTCGAGCGCCGCGAGTGCCTTTGCCGCGAGGGGATTCTCGGTCGCGCTGACCGTGAGGGCGATCAGCACCTCATCCGAGTGCAGACGCGGGTTGTGATGCTTCAGATACTTGGTCTTCAGCTCACAGATCGGCTCAAGCGCCGCGGGGCTGATGATCTTTTGCTCATCGGGAATGCCTGCGGTCGCCTTCAGCGCGTTGAGCAGAAGCGCCGCCGCCGCGCCGAGCAGCGGCGAGGTCTTACCCGTCACGATCGCGCCGTTGGGAAGAACGGTCGCGCCCGCGGGGGCACCGGTCTGTGCATCCTTCGCCTTCGCCGCGGCGATCGCGGGGAAGAAGTCGGGGGATACGCGCGCGCGGTTCATCAGAAGCCGCATCTTTTCAACGGTATGACCGTCTCCGCCCTTGAGCTTGTCCTCCTTGAGGGCGGTGTAGTAGCGATAAAGGATCTCAAGGCGCGACGCCGTACAGCACGCCTCGTCGTCGAAAATGGCGAAGCCCGCCATATTCACGCCCATATCGGTCGGCGACTTGTAGGGGCAGGTGCCGCCCATCCGCTCAAACATCGCACGCACGACGGGAAAAACCTCAACGTCGCGGTTGTAGTTGACCGTCGTTTTGCCGTACGCCTCGAGGTGGAAGGGGTCGATCATATTCATATCGTCTAGGTCGGCGGTCGCCGCCTCGTACGCGATGTTCACAGGGTGTGCCAGGGGCAGATTCCAGATGGGGAAGGTCTCAAACTTTGCATAGCCCGCCTTGTTGCCGCGCAGATTCTCGTGATAGAGCTGAGAGAGGCAGACCGCCATCTTACCGCTGCCGGGTCCCGGCGCGGTTACGACGACCAGTGGCTTCTGGGTCGGCACGAACTCGTTTTTGCCGTAGCCCTCGTCGGAGACGATGCGCTCCACGTCCGCAGGGTAGCCGGGGATCGAGTAATGCACGAAGGAGGGGATGCCCGTTGCATCGAGACGGCGACGGAAGGCGTCAGCCCCCGCCTGCGCCGCGTAGCGCGTAATGACAACGCCGCCGATTCCGAAACCGAGCCCCTTGAAGATGCCGCAAAGGCGCAGTACGTCCTCGTCGTAGGTGATGCCGAGGTCGCCGCGCACCTTGTTCTTCTCAATATCCGACGCGTTGATGGTGATGATGATCTCCGCGTCCGAAGAAAGGCTTTGCAGCATACGGATCTTACTGTCGGGCTCAAAACCCGGCAGCACGCGCGACGCGTGATAGTCGTCGAACAGCTTGCCCCCGAACTCAAGATACAGCTTGCCGCCGAACATATTGATGCGCTCACGGATATGCTGGCTTTGCAGCTCAATATACCGCTCGTTGTCAAACCCCTTTTGCATAGACACACCACCCTTACACGGAAAATACATTAACGTATACAAGTATATCACGGATCGCAGAAAAAATCAACAAAAAAATCCTCGATTTTTGACGATATTTTCGCGCGTCGCGGCAAAAATTGTAAAACAAGATTGACAAACGCGAAAAATCTCGCTATAATAAGGATAGCATTTTCCTATTTTTGAGAAAAAGAGAGGATTTTTTATGAAACGCAATACCCTGGTGAAGCTGATCACCTTCGCGGTTCTGCTCGTCCTTGTCGTCGTTTTGGCGTGTGTGCTGAAGACCGACATTCCCGGTGCAGACAGCCGCTACTTCGGCACCTTTATGGCGCTGGTGCCCCCCGTTATCGCGATCGTTTGCGCCCTTGTGACGAAGGAGGTCTACAGCTCGCTGTTCATCGGTATTCTGGCAGGCGGTCTGTTCGCCGCAGAGTTCCACCCCGTAGGCACCTTTGACGCAATCGTCGTCGACGGTCTGATCTCCGCGGTCTCGGATACCGCAGGTATCTTTCTGTTCCTCGTGCTGCTTGGCGGCATGGTCGCCCTGCTCAACTCGGCAGGCGGCAGCCGTGCCTTCGGCCACTGGGCACAGAAGCACGTCAAGACGCGCGTCGGCTCACTGCTTGCGACCGTCGTGCTCGGCGTTCTGATCTTCGTTGACGACTACTTCAACTGTCTGACCGTCGGCAGCGTGATGCGCCCCGTCACCGACCTGCACAAGGTCTCCCGCACGAAGCTCGCGTACGTCATCGACGCGACCGCCGCCCCTGTTTGTATGATCGCACCGATCTCCTCGTGGGCTGCCGCCGTGACCGACTACGTGCCCGACAATCAGGGCCTTGCTTACTTTATCAAGGCGATCCCCTTCAACTTCTACTCGCTGATGACCCTTCTCTTCGTGGTGCT
>JAFTLE010000065.1 GCA_017452895.1 Clostridia bacterium | reverse complement strand
TGCGCGGTAGGCTCGTCATTCGGAGCTTCCTCCGCCTCATCCTGCTGCGAGGTAAAAGGTGCATTGTAGAGCATTCCCTCTCGCACCAATGCCTCCTCCAGCTTTTCGAATTCTTCTTCGTTCATGATCGGAGCTTCCGTCGTCTGCTCCGGCTCGTTTTCGGGAATCGGAGTTTCTGCGAGGTCGAAGCTTTGTTTCAGTTGTGCCAGCAGATTTTTAATATCATCCGAATTGGCGGTGTTATACTTGTCCTGACCGTCTGCCATATGATCCTCCTTTTTCCGTTTAACCGTTTCGTTGACGTGCCGCTTCGCTGAAAAGCACTGCCGCCGCTGTAGAGACATTCATTGAATTGACCTGTCCGTACATGGGAATGGAAATGACGAAATCACACTTCTCACGCACAAGACGGGAGATTCCGAAGCCCTCGCTCCCCAGCACGATTGCGGCAGGACCGCGAAGGTCGGTATCGTAATACGCAGGGCCACCCATATCAGCGGCATAGATCCAGAGCCCTGCTTCCTTCAATTCGTCGACCGTAGACGCGATGTTGGTAACCTTCGCAATCCGCATATGCTCAATCGCGCCCGCCGAAGCCTTGGCAACGACAGCAGTCAGTCCAACCGCACGGCGTTTCGGAATGATGATACCATGCACACCTGCACATTCTGCACAGCGAATGATGGCGCCGAGATTATGCGGATCCTCAACCCCGTCTGCGATGGCGATCAGGGGCTTTTCCCCACGCGCGGCGGCGTATTCCAGAATTTCCTCAACCGTAGAATAATCGCGCTCGGCGCAGGCGGCGGCGATTCCCTGATGCGTTGATACGCCGCAGATGGTATCGAGACGGCGGCGCTCCAGCTCAAGCACGGGGATCTTGCGCTCCCTTGCCTTTGCGATCAGAACGACAATGGAGCCGTCGCGGTCACCCTCGGCAATCCATATCTTATCGATATCGCGTCCGCTCGCCAGCAGCTCGCGCACGGCGTTTCTGCCGCTGACGATATTCTCGGACGGTTGCATTTCCTCTCTTAAGATCGGTTTTGAACTACGTTTTTTACTATGCATACTGTTCTCCGCGTATACTTAACCTAATTATACATATATCAGTATAACATATATTTAAAGATTTGTACAGAATTTTTTTCAATATTTTGATGTTTTTTTGTTTTTTTCGGTATATTTTTAAAAAAGATTGTTTTTTCGCAAAAAATGTGATAGAATGATGGTGTAATAAAAACAGTACGATAGGAGACAAACCATGAAGACAATCATATGTGACAACTACGAAGAATTATCTTTGCAGGGGGCGAAGCTGATCGCAGCACAGCTGACGCAGAAGCCCGACTCGATTCTGGGTCTTGCAACGGGATCGACCCCTGTTGGAATGTATCAAAAGATGATTGAAATGAATCAAAAGGGTGAGCTTGACTTTTCCGCGGTGACCTCTTTCAATCTGGATGAATATTTCCCCATCACCCCCGACAATCCGCAAAGTTACCGTTACTTTATGGAGAAAAACCTGTTTGAGCATATCAACATCCGTCGGGAATACACCTTCGTTCCCGCGGGGAACGTTGAGAATGTTGAGGAAGAGTGCCTACGCTACGACGCGGCGATTGACGCGGCGGGCGGGATCGATTTGCAGGTGCTTGGCATCGGGCAGAACGGACACATCGGCTTCAATGAGCCCGACGACTATTTGTACTGCGGCACGCATCTGACCCCCTTGACCGAAAGCACGATTAACGCAAACGCCCGTTTCTTCGATTCTACCGACGAGGTTCCGAAGCACGCCGTAACGATGGGTATGAAGAGCATTCTGAAGGCACGCACGATCATTCTGCTTGCATCGGGCAAAAGCAAGCACGGTGCCGTCTCAGCACTCCTTGATGACCGCATCACCACCGATTGCCCCGCAACGCTTCTGAAGCTTCACCCCAATGCCATTCTGATCTGCGACAAGGATGCTTACAATGGTTAAAATTCTGAAAAACATACGTCCCTACGGCGGTGAGTTGACCGATGTTACCGTAAAGGACGGAAGGATTCTTTCGCTTGCAAAAACCGATGCCGAGGGTGAGGATTGCGGCAGTGCTTACCTTTTCCCGGGATTGATCGAAATTCATTCGCACGGCTGTATGGGGGATGACACGATGGACGGCACGGATGCCGTCCGCAGAATGCTCGTCTATCAGTTTGAGCACGGCATCACGACCTATTACCCAACGACGATGACCGCCCCGATCGAAAGGATCGCAGAGATCGTCAATCAACCGCTTTGCTCGGTCGAGGGGGGCGCGAATCATCTCGGTTATCATATGGAGGGCCCCTTCTTCTGCGAAAGGTACAAGGGCGGTCAGAACGGGGACTTTCTCTCCGATCCCGACCTTGATGGCTTCTCAAAGCTTCAAAACGTTTCGCTTATCTCGGTCGCGCCTGAGCTTCGAGGTGCTATGGAATTTATTCGCGATTGCAAATCGACCGTATGCATCGGTCATACCGCCGCGAATTTCGCGATCGCCGACGCCGCATTTAAAGCGGGGGCTCTTTGCATCACGCACACCTGCAATGCAATGCCGCCCTTCCATCACCGCGATTCCTCGGTGATCGGCGCGGGCATTATGAACGATGCATACGCGCAGGTCATCGGCGACGGTATGCATATCAGCGAGCCGATGGTCATTGCACTTTACCGCATCTTCGGACGCCGCCGTATGATCCTGATCAGCGATTCGATGAGCGCGACGGGGCTTTGCGACGGTGAATACGAGCTCGGCGGTCAGCGCGCGATCGTAAAGGGCGGACTTGCACGGCTTGAGAACGGAACGATCTGCGGCAGTACGACGAATCTGTTCGACTGTGTCAGACGAGTCATCTCATTCGGAATTCCTCCGCTCGATGCCTTTGCAATGGCAAGTGAAACGCCGGCGGCATTGCTCGGTCTGAACAAGGGTCGCCTTGAGGTTGGATACGATGCCGACTTCATCCTGACGGATGAGAACTATTCACTCCTGAGGACGATGATCTTGAAATAAAAAAGAAAAGATCCGCCGTTTGGCGGATCTTTTCTTTTGCAGATCAGAGCTCTTCGTTGGCTTTTCTCTTTGCGTAGCAAGCGCTGCAGTATACAGCTTTGCCTTCGGTCGGATTGAAGGGAACCTTTGCTTCCCCGCCACATTCAGCGCAAACTGCAGTGAACATCTCGCGGGTGCCTTTGGTTGCATTCTTTCTGGCATCGCGACATGCTTTGCATCTCTGGGGCTCGTTCTGGAAGCCCTTCTCTGCGTAGAACTCCTGCTCACCTGCAGTGAACACGAAGTCGTTTCCGCAATCTTTGCACTTCAATGTCTTGTCCTGATACATGTTTTTTACCTCGCTTTGAAATATAGGTTAAATTTGCCCTTAGACGGATTCCAACCGACGCCTTTGAAAACAACGCTCTCCCTTAAGCTACATGGGCATATAAACAAATGAATTTACGGAAGCAATATTCGACGCAGCTTCTGCGTAAAGCGATAAATGGCATTCTGTACCGATTTCTCGCTTTCACCGAGCTTTTTGGCAATGCCGACGGGCGAATATCCTTCCACGTAGTAATTGAAAATTTTACGCTCGTATGGAGAAAGGCAGGCGGCGATCTTGCGATGCAGCTCCTTTAAGGACTCCGCATCGATCAAGCGGGTGGAAACACCGCCGTCGGATGACTCGTCGGAAACGTCAAGCGAACCGCTTTCCGTCAATTCCTCATAGGAACAAAGCTGACTGTCCTTATCCTTTCGTTTTTTCAAGTCGATCAACGCGTTTCGGATACAGGTCTTCGCATAGCTTCCGAACACGATCGGGGAACGCGCACTGTCGTACGCAAGCGCGGCACGTAAAAGCGCCATCTGCCCCTCCGCAAACGCTTCATCGTAGTAATCGTGCAGGTTGAATTCACCAAGACAGTGATGCAAAAGCGGTGAATAACGTGCAACCAAAAGCGCGAATGCGTCGGCGTGATTTTCCTTGATTTCGGCGAGGAGGGCTGTTATTTCGTTTTTTTCACTCATACGTGCCACTCTCGTCGATTAAATTTGCTTGAAATTCTACATATTCTAAATATAAATATAGCATTTCAAGAGAAAAATGTCAATAGATTTGCAAAAAAATTTTACATTTCATTCATTTTCCAAAAATCAATGCAAAAGATAATCAATTTCACCCGTTAAGACCGATAAAATACCGCGATAGGTCTCCTCTGGCTTCTTTTCAAAATTGGATTGCATTCGCTCTGCCGCCGCTTTGCTCGGTGAGGAAAGCTTCAGCGAAAGAAGTGCCCCTTCCCCATCCGCGATCTTACAAACGACCTCATAGCCGCGACCGTCGCGCTCTCTTACCTCTGCGCTTGCAACCGCTCCGCGCTTGTAAAGCGAAAGCAGCCCCTTTGCGCTCTGCAGACTTTTCTCACGGATTGACTCAAGTATATCCCCCTGCAGCTCCCCCGCAACGAGCCTGCCGGTATCGGAGATGAGATACTGCCGCACGCCGTCCTCCTCGATCTCGAGGATATGACCAAGCTCCTTCAATTCCGAAAAGCATTCGGAAAAATCGAAGCTCCCGACATAGCCGTTTTCCATCACGATCTCATACAAATGCGCCTCATCCAAGGGATAGCTGAGGGCATCCAGCAAAAAGAGAATGAAAACCTTGATGTCGGTTTTATTCTGCATTCCCGTTTCTTTTTTCTTCTTCATATTTTTTAAAAACAGGGGAAGGCTTGCACCGTCCCCTGTTTTCTCCTTATTCTTCGGTTGGGAGATATTTCTCGTAATCCTTCAGCTTTGCATCGGTCAGCACAACGTAGCCGTACGTGCTGTACTCCAGCTTCTTGAAGTCCTTGTGAACGACGTAGTAGTTCTGGTTGAAGACCAGCGGAACAACGGGCATCAGCGCAAGCAGAGCCTTCTCTGCGTTGTGCAGGATCGCCGCGCGGCGATCAAGATTCTTCTGCTCGAAAGCAGACTGGATCAACGCATCGTAATCCGCATTGCTGAAGCCGCCGTAGGTGGCGTTGGTCGTGTACTTGGTCGTACCGCTCGTGGGATCAAGCGCGATGTTGATGCCGTTGCCGTTCATCTTGGTGCTGAAGGAGGAAAGTGCTGCAAACGCATCGGTAGAAAGCATCTGGTAGTCGATCAGAATGACGTCAAAATCACCTGCCATGTAGGAATCCTGCAGAACGTCGGTGTTGATCAAGCCGTCGTCCATGTGACCGGGATAGATCTGAGTCTGGGTCGAAACGCAGCGGGCATTGACGGTAAATCCAAGCGATTCCCACGCCGCCTTCACGATCTCGTATACGGCGTGATCGTCAACGGTGTCTTTGTAGGTCACGGAGATACGATGCTCTGCGGGATTGACACCTGCCATCTGCAAATATTCTCTCGCCTGATCAAGATTTGCGGAGGTGCTGATCAGGGCGCCGCCCTCGTCGCGGAACGCCTTATCCTCATCGGTTCCCTCGTACACACCGTAAGAAACAAAGCCGGTAGCAGGGCGGGCAAAGGTCAGCTTGTTTGCGATTGCCTTACGGTCGATCGCAAGCGACATTGCCTGTCTGACAAGAACCGAGGACCAAAGATCCGTATTGACGGTCAGACCCGTTTCGGAAACGGGAGATTCATTCATATTGAAGACCAGGGTCTTCGTAGAAAGAAGATCCGCAACCTCTGCCGACTCCTTATACTGACCGCGTACGCTGAGCGGAAGCTCGCCCATATAGAAGATGGTGCCCTCGACGAACTTTGCGTACACACTGTCAAGATACTGCTCGGTGGTATCGAGGCTTACGGCGTTCTGCCACTGGGTCGCGATCTGATAGGGATTGACATACTTATCAATCCTGGTGGTTGAGCCGGGCTCACGGCGGTAGTACTGGTTGCGCTCCAGCGTGAACTCACCGGTTTCAATGTTCAGCGTCTTCACACGGAAGGGACCGTTTGCAACGATTGAGGCAACGCGCTTCGCCCAGGACTCCTCACGCAACGAAACGACCGCCTCACGCAGAGGAGACAGAGCAACGCTCGTCAGGTTTCTGAGGAATGCATCGTAATCGATCTTACCCTCAAAGGTGATCGTCAAAAGGTCGCCGTCGGAAATGATACCGAGGTCGTCAATGGTAAGCCCCTCGCCATTTTTGACCGCAACGGCATTCTTGACCTCGTAAAGAAGGGTCGCCGCCTGCGATTTAAAATCGGGAGAAAGGATACGCTTCCACGCGAATGCAACGTCGTCGGCGGTTACCAACGAGCCGTCGCTCCAATAGGTCTCCTTGATCGTGATGAGCATCTGGTAGATACCTGCTTCCTCATCCTCAACGATCTTATAAGAATCGGCAAGCGCCTTCTTAACCTTGCCGTTTTCCTTCATGGTAAACAGCGGCTCGTAAATCAGGCTCATAACCTTCATGGCATCGTCATCCGTGTATGCCATAGCGGGATCAAAGTTGTAAAGACCGCCAACATAGTAAGCGCTTACAATCGCACCCTTGTCATTTTTGTCCTTACCACAACCGGCAAAAGCCAAAAGACAACCGGACAGAATGGCAATGCACAAAAACACCGATAATACTTTCTTCATAGTTCAGGAATCCTCCGCGTATTGATGTACGATATTTATTACTAAGATATTATAACATCATTTCCGGGCAAGTTCAATACATAATTCAATCTTTTTTGAAAGTTTGAACTATCTGCACAAAACGGCAAAAAAATATTGTGCAATTTGACCATAAAAAAGGTCTGTTTTTCCATTTTTTCCTTTTTTTCATCGGAATGCGGTTTGTTTTTAAATAACCTGTCAAAAATGAAACCGAAAATAAGTCTGTACCGAGGAAATCCAAATGCAAAAACGAGCAATCGCACGCACCGACCTCGCGCTTGAGCGGATGCGCGCACCGACCGAGCTTTCGGGCGTATTCTACGAGGAAAAAAGCGAGAAAAACAGCCGACTGACCTACTTGCGCGTAGAAAGCGAGGAGGGGGCGACGGCGATCGGTCAGCCCTGCGGAAACTACCTGACCTTTCAGTTTGAGGCGGCAGACACCCTGCGTGACGGCGAGCGGCGCGAGTTATCGTGTCTTCTTGCCGAAAAGCTTTCTCTTTTCACGCGCGGCGTTTGCAAAAGCGAGCCGCGCCGCGTCCTGATCGTCGGGCTTGGCAACCGTCGCATCACCGCCGATGCCGTAGGGCCGCTTTCGGTCGACCGTATCCACGCAACAGGGCACCTTGAAAAAGAGAACGCTTCTCTCTTTTCACGCCTTGGCTGCTGCTCACTTACGACCTTCGCACCCGGGGCAATGTCACAGACGGGTATGGAAAGCGCAGAGCTGGTCGCCGCCGCGGTTTCGGCAACCGATGCTGAGCTTGTCGTTGCGATCGATGCGCTGGCGGCGCGCAGTCCTGCTCGGCTTGCCACCACGATCCAGCTATGCGATACGGGGATTCGGCCCGGGGCGGGCGTTGGCAATCACCGCTTTGCCATCGATCCCGAAAGCATCGGCGTTCCCGTGCTTGCAATCGGCACGCCGACGGTAGTCGATACCGAGACCCTGCTGCTCGATGCGTTTGAAGAGGCGGGCACCGAGCCACCGCCCGATCTTGCCGCCGTTTTGCTAAAGCGGCGCGGCTCGTTCGTTTCCTACGCCAATGCGGATGCGCTGACAGATGCGCTTACCGACGTGATCTCGAATGCCTGCAACCGTGCC
>JAFTLE010000064.1 GCA_017452895.1 Clostridia bacterium | reverse complement strand
GTTGCCTTGGTAGCGGCGTCAGCCTCGCCGTTTGCGGCGATCAGTGCCTCGATCTCCTCAACGGCATTTGCAAGAGCCGTAGCGGTTGCGGCGGCATCCGCGGTATCCTTTACGGCGGCAAGGTTCGAAATGACGGTTTCAAGCTTTGCGGCAGTCTGCGAAAGACTTTCATTCGTCGCATAGCTTGCTCTGATCTCTTCGATCACCGTATTCAGACTTTCGGTGTTTACGTAGGTGTCCTCGAGGGCGGTGATCTTTGCAAGTGCTGCATTCAGCGCTTCATCAAGCGCCGCCTTGGCGGCGGTGTCAGCCTCGCCGTTTGCGGCGATCAGTGCCTCGATCTCCTCAACGGCATTTGTAAGAGCCGTAGCGGTAGCGGCGGCATCGGCAGTTGCCTTGACACCCTCAAGGTTTGCAATGACGGTCTCAAGCTTTGCGGCAGTCTGGGCAACCGATTCATTTGTTGCGTATGCGGCACGAATCTCGGCGATTACTGTGTTCAGGCTTGCAGTGCTTACGTAGGATTCCTCCAGCGCAGTGATCTTTGCAAGTGCTGCGGTAAGCGTTTCATTGAGTGCGGCACCGGTGGCGGTATCCGCCTCGCCGTTAGCGGCGATCAGTGCCTCAATCTCCTCAACGGCGTTTGCAAGAGCCGTAGCGGTTGCGGCGGCGTCAGCGGTTCCCTTAACGGTCGCAAGCTCGGAAACCACGCTCTCCAGCTTTTCTGCGGTTGCGGCAGCGTCGGCAGTCGTTTTGATCTCGTCGACCAGTGCACGCAGCTCCTCGAGCGTCACGCTTTTTGCGGTTTCTTCAAGCTTTGAGGCATTGTTGCTTACCTGTGTTTGAAGCTCGCCCACACTTTTTTCAAGCGCGTCGATCTTCTTCTGCCCGCATGCGGCGAAACAGGAGAGGATCAGAACGAGACACAAGGTCAACAACAAGACTTTTCTGAAAATAGCGTTGTTTTTCATTCTTTTTTCCTTTCAAATCATGAATATAATACATATCCGCCCCGATTGACAGTACAGCCGAGTGGTTCCAATCGGTAGAATCCACTCCGTTTTCTTCTACACCTCCTGTTTCTAAGGTTGGAGTTTTGCGGATATGATGCGAATGCTCCACTCCATTCGAGGCAATTATAGCATGTAAAAAATGTTTTGTCAAGTATTATTTATCATTAATGATAATTTTTGCTATAAAATAATCGGGTAAGATATATAGTGTAGAAAAAAGAAAGGGGAACGGTATGATTTTGAATATTGCTGACAGGATCAAATATTTGCGCGACAAGGTGGGTATGACGCAGACCGATCTGGCACAGAGATTAGGTATTTCGCGCAGTGCAGTGAATTCCTGGGAAATGTCCCTGTCCTCTCCATCCCTTCAAAACATCGTTGAAATGACCAAGATATTTCACGTCAATGCGGATTATCTTTTGGCATCAAGTGACAGGCTGACGGTTGACATCACCGATTTGAAGAACGAGGAACGCGAGATCGTTTTGCGTCTGATCGATTGTCTGAAGCGTTAGAATGTCATAAATCAAAAAAAGCTGTCTCAAGTGCTTTGAGACAGCTTTTTTGTCATGTTTTTATTTTTGCGCTACGATCGCAAAGCGCACGCGGCGCGAGGGGACGTCGGCGTCCACCACGCGGACGCGGATGCGGTCACCAAGGCGGTAGACCGTCCGTCCGCTATGCACCGACAGATTGCGCTCGTCAAAGACGAATGCGCCGTCGAGTGAGGAGAGCGGGATCAACCCCTCGCAGGTGTTCTGAAGCTCGGCGAAGATGCCGAAGGACGTGACCGAGCTGATGACGGCGTCAAATTCCTCGCCGATATGCCGCGTCATATAGACGGTTTTGTAAAGCGCGTCGATCCCGCGCTCCGCGGCAAGGGCGCGCAGCTCGCCCTCGGTCGCCGCATCGGCGGCACGCCGCGCGGCGGACTCGTACCTCTTGGCAGGCTCGCCGTCAAGCAGGACCGCCTTGATGATGCGGTGCGTCACAAGGTCGGAAAGACGGCGGATCGGCGAGGTAAAGTGGCAGTAAAGCGGAATGCCGAGCCCGAAATGCGGATGCGCGGCGGCACTGTACTTTGCCTTCGCCATCGTGCGAAGGACGGTGTAGGACAGCGCATCGCCGATCCCGCGCTCCCGTGCCGTATCCAGTAAATCCGAAAAATCCCGCCCCGTTGGGCGCCGCTCGCTAAAGGGGCGCGTGTCGAAATCAAGGTTGTGCGCGAAGGTCACGAATTCACGTAGACGGTCGGGCGACGGCTCCTCGTGCACACGGTAGACGCAGGGAACGGTCAGGGCGTGCATACGGGTGGCGACAGCCTCGTTTGCCGCGAGCATAAATTGCTCGATCATTTTTTCGGCAACCCCGCGCTCCCGCGCGACGATCTCGACAGGCTCACCCGATTCGTCCAGCAGGATCCTTGCCTCAGCGCGGTCAAGCTCCATTGCGCCGCGCGCGCGGGAGCGGCGGTCAAGGATCAGATAAAGCTCTGTCATCTCAAGAAGCGTCGGATAGACCCCCTTATACTTTTCGTAGAAGGCAGAGGCCTCTCGGTTTTCAAGCAGGTCGTTGACCTCGGAATAAACGCCGCGCACGCGCGAGCGGAGAATGCTTTTTTCAATGCGGCAATCGACGATCTTCCCGCTTTGATCAAGCTGTACCGTCGCACTCAGAGCGTATTTATCCTCACCCGCATTCAGAGAGCAGGCACCGTTCGAGAGGGCGGGCGGCAGCATCGGCACGACCTTATCGGTAAAGTAAACGCTCGTTCCCCGCGCGTGCGCGGCGGCATCAAGCTCGCCCTTCGGCTTCACGTACTCGGACACGTCGGCAATATGCACGCCGAGCAGATACCCGCCCTTCACACGGCGAAGCGAGATCGCGTCGTCAAGATCCTTCGCATCCGCCCCGTCAATCGTAAAGACGACGTCGCGCACGCGGGTGCGTCCCGCCTCCGAGAGCGGCGTGCTTGCCGCAAGCTCCGCCTCCCGCAGGGCATCCTCCGTGAATTCGGTCTCGATCCCGTTTTCCGAAAGGATCGCGCCGTAATTCGCCCCGCGCGACTCGGCATCGCCAAAGTCACGCAAAAGCGTGCCCGCGCTCTCGCCGTCACGGCCGAGCGACACCTCGACCTTATGCCCGACCCGATAGCCGCTTTGGTAAACGGCAGGATACGCCTCCCCAAAATGCGGATTGTCGGGGATCACGAAATAACGGCGGACGCGGCGGCGACGGAAGATCGTCTCCTCCGCCGCAAGAATACCGACGAGCGTGGTGTGCGCGTATTCTGTGATCGCAACGACCTCACCCTCCTGCCGTCCCTCATACTGCGGCGTAAAGCGTACGCGGATGCGGTCGCCGTGCATTGCACCCCCCGTTTTGCGTTCGGGAATAAACAGATCCTCCCCACGCCCCTCGACCTCGGCAAAGCCGTAGCCGTAGCGCGTGCCGCAAAAGACTGCGTTGACCGTGACGGCGGCATGCGTTTTGTTTTTCTTCGGTGCGGGCGTGCGGCGGGGTGCTTGCCGCCGCGCCGATGCCCGCGCAAATTTTCGGAAATCTTTCTTTTTCTTCATAATACTTCTTTCAAAATTAAATTAAAAGCCACGGGATTTTTCCCGTGGCTTGCGTTTTTATTCAACGGACGAGGTGGAAGGAATTCCCATACCCTGCGTATACTTGTTCGAGGGAGTATAGTTGGGATTCAAAAGGTATACGAGAAGGACGAGAACGACGAACACGATACCGATGATCGTGGTGAGCTTTGAGAGAACCTTGTCGATCTTCGATCCCTTATCCTTGCCGAAGAAGGTTTCAGCGCCGCCGGCGATGGTGCCGGACAGACCGTGGGATTTGCCATGCTGCATCAATACGGCAATCACGAGAAATACGCCGCAAACAAGCAGAGCGATCATAAGAGCAATCATTTTTTCATCCGGATCCCGAGGATCCTATCCTTTCTAAAATAGACTGAAAGCACGCTTTCAAAACACAGTGCATCTATTGTAGCACAACAAGATGAAAAATGCAATAGGTTTTTCAAAAATTATTTAACTTCCTCAGGAATCCGCAAAAAGCTGCTTGCGAGCGCGTCACACGCCTTGCGGCTGAAGGTGCGCGTCATCATCAGATTTGCGCCGATCGCCGTGATGATCCGCTCCTCAGGCAAGGGGAGGTCGGCGTAATCCGAGATGCTTACCTGCTTTGAGGACGAGACGATCGAAAAATAATTTTCGTAAAGCGTCGAGGAGAGAACGGCGTAAAGCCCGTGGAGGAACTGCGCGGACATTTCCTTTTGATCGTCCGCATAGTCGATATAAAGCAGCTTATTGTGCGTGCTGATGTACTTGTAGCGCGGGAACTGCGAGGCGAGGTAGACTGCGCAAACGAGATGCCGCCCCTCGGATTTCGCGGGCACGCGCTTGATCAGAAGCAGGTTGCGGTTTTTTTGCACGAGCGACGGGATTGTCGGGAAGAGATACGAGGACTTCGTATTCCTCGCGAGCGAGACCTGTCCGTCTGCAATGGCGCGCGGATGGATCAGCGGCACCGTCCCGGGCTCGGGAACGTCGCGCACCATATCGGGATAGCGCGATTCAAGCGTCAAGCCGTTACGGAGCTTCAGCCCGAGCGAGGACACCGTTGCGGGCAGACCGTTCACGAAATAGAGGATATCAAGCTCACGCCGCGACTTTGGCAAAAGCAGCGTCTTGCTCTCGCCGCGCACGACGAATTCGTAGGGAAGCGGCGGCAGGATCCGCACGTCATCCCCCACCTCGTCACCGTGACAGGTCGAGATGCGGACGAATTCGGGCGTCTTTTCGCTCTTAACGTATTTGATGATCATATTTTTGCGAAGTGTTTCGGTGTGCTTCTCATCCTTCGCCCGGTTGAGAAACAGATGCACACGCTCGATTGCGGTCGACTCCGCCATATAGCGGCGGTACTTCGCAAGATAGCTTGCGGTCGATACCGTGGAGGGGAGCAGAGCGATCAGCTGACCGCCGCTGTTCATCGCGCAGACCGAGAGGGCGGCAAACAAAAAGGAAAGATCCATCGCGCCCGTGAAGATCGCGGGCATGCAGGATGCCGCTTCGGAATCCTTTCGGCAAAGCTCCTTCGGCGGGTTGGTAATAATATAATCGTAGGAATAAAGCTCGGGCGCGAAAAGCGTGTGCAGATTCACATCACGCATCGCCAGGAGAAAATCGTCGTTGTGGACCGAGTAAACGAGCTTTATCCCGTAATCGTGACGGCATTTTTTGCGAATGCGGAGCAGATTGTTTTCAAGCATCGGCAGAAAGACGGGATCGTTCTCGTAGCAGGTCAGGCGGATCTCTCTTACCCCCTTCATCGTGCAGATGCGCTCGACGGCGGCGGCAGAAAGGATGCCCGTGCCCGCGCCGGGGTCGAGGACCGTGACGGTCTCTCGCCCGACGGTGTCCATCATATTCGCCATCCAGGCGGCGGTCTTCTTCTTCGTGAAAAGACGGCCGAGGCGGATATTCTCGGTCTTTGATTTCTCCCGGATCAGCTTTCTTGTATTCCGAACGGCAAGATTTAACATAGCAGCTCCTTCATCGCAGAAAATCGCGCGGTCATTTTTCATATTTATTATAACAAAGATTTTGAAGTAAATCAAGGGTGAGAAAAGATATTTTTTGCAACGTCTTGCATTTATCGGTCGAAAGTGGTACAATTATTATAAGAAACGAAAAATTCTTTTTTAACAAAGGAAAGAATACATGGAACAAACGATTCAAATTCTGCATTGCGGGGATATCCATCTGGACAGTCCCTTCTCGCGGCTCTCGGTCGAAAAGAGTGAGAGGCGCCGTGCGGAGCTGCGAGAGACCTTTCTTGGCGTAATGCGTTACGTCAGGGATAAGGCGATCCCGCTGGTGCTGATCAGCGGCGACCTTTTTGACAGCGACTTTGCCACGGGCTCCACGATCGAAACGCTCAGGCGTGAGATCGCCGCGTGCGCGCCTACGCAGTTCGTGATCAGCCCCGGCAACCACGACCCGTACACGATGCGCTCGGTCTACGCCACGGGGCGGCTTCCCGAAAACGTTCACATCTTCAAGGAGGAGGGGCTTGCGCGCTTCGACCTTGCCGATCTGTCGATATCGGTCTACGGCTGGGCGTTTTTGCGAAAGACGCACAGCTTTTCACCCCTGGCGGGGAAAAGGGTGGAGGATGCGGGCCGCCTGAATCTTATCTGCGGTCACGCCTTCCTTGACAACGTTCTCTCCGACTGCTGTCCCGTAACGGGGGAGGATATCGCGGGCTTCGGCGCACACTACGCCGCCCTCGGTCATATTCATAAGTACAGTGAGGGGACGAGGCTTGGCGAGACCCTTTGCGCGTATTGCGGCTGTCTTGAGGGACGCAGCTTCGACGAGCCTGGCATCGGCGGTGTCAATCTGATCGAGGCAACGAAGGACGGCGACGCGTGGCGGCTGAGGAGTGAGCGGATCCTGTTCGGCAAGCGCCGTTACGAAACGCTGCAGATTGATATCACGGGCTGCGCCGAGGAGAAGGACGTCTTGGCGAAGCTCACCGCCGCCATCTCCGCGCACGGCTATGGGGAGGAGACCACGCTCCGCATCCGCCTGATGGGTGAGCTGCCGACCGACTTCGTCCTGCCCCAGCTTTCTGCTGAGGAGTTCGGCGTTTACAGTCTGGATATACAGGATATGACGACGCCGACCTACAACTGCGCGTATCTGGAACGCGATATGACGGTGAAGGGCGAGCTTTACCGCACGCTCCTGCCACGTCTTTCGGGCGGAACGCCTGAGGAACGCGCGGCGGCGGCAGACGCGCTCCGCGTCGGGCTTGCGGCGCTTGAGAACCGGGATATTACCATTATATAATAAGAGGTCATATGATTCGTATTGCAATTTGTGACGCCACCCTGCACGGAGCCGAGGAGATCGCAGGACAGCTGCGCGAGTTCGCGGCGAAGCGCAACCGCGAGCTGAACATTGAAACCTTCCGCGGACTGCGTCAGCTTGGCGAGCAGCTTCAGAAGCGGACCTTCCAGCTGGTGATCCTTGATCCCGAGCTTGGCGGCGGGACGACGGGGCTTGATTTTGCAAAGCGGATGCGTCAGCAGGGCTATAAGGGTGAGCTGATCTTCATCGCGCGCAGTGGCGCGCACGCGCTGGAGGCCTACGAGACCTATCCGCTCTCCTACCTCGTCCGCCCCGTTTCGTCGCGCCGTCTGCGTGAGGTGTTCGGCTATCTGCTCTCAAAGCTCGGTAAGACCCCCTCGGTCACCCTGAAGCTGGAGAGCGGCGGTACGGTCGTCGTGCGTGCGGAGGACATATACTACATTGAAGTATTCCGTACCGAGCTTGACGTACATACGCGTACTGCAACCCTCGTATGCACGGGCTCGCTTGCGGGCGTGCTGTCCGAGCTGCCCGACGGAGAGTTCTACCGCTCCCACCGCAGCTACATCGTTAACCTGCGCTACGTGACCTCGGTGAACAGGTACAGCTTCGTGCTTGACAACCAGGAGCGCGTGGCGGTTGCCAAAAACCGATACGTCGAGGCGAAGGAGATCCTCTCCGCTTACCACACGTGATCAAGATCCCGACCCCGTAAAGCCCCTTCCTTTTCCTCTTTTTCCTGTGGATGGAAAAATGGCAGGAAAAAGAATCCGCCTTGCCCAATAATTGTAGAACTATTCAGAGCAGGCATCCCATTCATACGAAATAATTCCCATTCATACAAAAACAGATGAATATTTTCTCGTAGTATTGTAAAATACAGTTATCCAATCTTAAAAATGCATGGAGGTTAGTATGCAAATTCAGAAAAACAATCACAAAGTCAGCACGTTGGTCAAGCTTTTAGTGCTGGCATTGGCGATCTTTGCGCTCACGGTCGTTGCTTTCACCGCGTGCGGCGAAGAAGAGGAAGGGGTAGTGCTGGAAAACATTTCGATCGCTTCCCATCCGAACACCGTTACCTATGACCTTGGTGACACGTTTGACTGCGCAGGTGCTACTATTAAGGTTACATATTCGGACGGTACGACCAAGACCGTCAACGTAACGAAGGATATGCTTGTTGACGTTGAGCCCTTTGATGAGGCAGGTCAGCAGCTGATCGCCGTCGTATACGCTGAGGGTAAGGTTCAGAAGATCACCTATGTGATCGTTACCGTTTACGATCAGCTTGGCGCAGACAAGACCAACGCGATCAACTCGATCGCTTCCTACAAGGAAGACACCGATCCCGGTGTGAAGCTGCTTTACAGCGCTTGCGTCGACACGATCAATAAGGCTACCGATACGGCTGCCATCAACGCTGCTGTTGCTGAGATGAAGGCTGCTGTTGAGGCGTACAAGAACGGTAAGACTGCCGCTTTGGAGGAGGTCCAGACCGCTTACGATGCAGCCGCTCTCAAGATTGGCGGCGTGTACCTTGCACAGGCTGACGCTCTGAAGGCTGCAGCTGAGCTCGTTATCACGAACGCTACCACGCTCGTTGACGTACAGACCGCTCTTGGCGATTACAAGATCACGCTTGATATGGTCGTTGCAGAGGATGAGGCGATCTGGGATCTGCGTGAGGTTAAGACCGCCGCAATCGAGAAGATGTGGGCTGCTTATATCGACGCATACGGTGCGAAGGAGCACTACTACGCTCCTCAGCAGTATAAGGCACTTGAGGCTGCCGTTGCAGTTGCACAGGGCCGCATTGAGCTGGCTCCCTACTTCACTGAGGCAGACGGCGATGTTATAATTGATGAGCTGCTTGACGAGCTCGAGGATTACGACGACTACATCGACTGGGCTTACCAGAAGTGGGCTGAGATCGGTCACGTTATGTACCGTCCTGCAGGCGCTGCAAACTTCGACGAGGATTCGTGGAAGAAGATTGATGCCGCAATCGACGCTCTTCTGACCGCTCTGAACAACATCGATGGGACCAATTACACCTCGCTTGCTGGTATCGTTGCAACCGACGGTGTTGCATACACCTCGCTGATCGCATACGACGAGGACGTTGCTCCCGCTGTTAACGTGATTGATGAGCTGAACGAAGACGTAGAGCGCTACGACCAGCTCCATGCAGCATACGACGACGCAGTTGCAGTTGACGGTGTTGCAACCAAGCTGCTCGGTCTTCTGGCTGCAATCGGCGGTGAAGCTGATATCAAGCTCAACGATATTGATGCAATTGAGGAAGCTCTGAAGGAATACATCGCATGGCTGATCGAGTACGAGATGCTGACGCTCAACGCAGGCATCAACCTCAACGATGCGGCTTACGTTGCAATTCTCGATACCGTCCTCAACTCGGATAAGACGCTCTACGAGTACGTTGAGACCGCAACCGAGGATATCCACAACTCCCGCGATAAGATGATCGGTGAAGCTTACACCGAGCTCAACGACATCGTCGTCGTTTACCTCGGTCTGCTTGAGACCGTCCGTCTGGATGCAGAGGAGGTCATCGCTGCAATCGATGCGATCGCAACCAAGCAGAAGCTTGCAAAGCGTTCTCTGATCGAGGCTGCTGAGGCTAAATACGAGATCTGGGCTGAGAAGTACGGCATCAGCGACGTTACGCTTGATCCTGCCAACCCCAATGACCTCGGTACCGTACCGACCCTCTCCGCTAACGCATTCGTTGAGAATGTAATCATTGCGAAGCTTGCAGGCTCCTACATCGTTACCAACTACACGACGATGATCGATGAGCGTGCGACCTACGATGCACTCTACGCTGAGGCTTATATCGCTGCTCAGAACGTTCTTGGTAAGATCGATGCGATCGACGGCGTTCTCGCAGACACCGACAACGATCCCGCTACTCCCGCAGTCGTCGTTCTGAACTCCGGCGCAACCATTCTCGATGCAAAGACTGCATACGAGGCATGGGCAAATCTCTACGAGATCATTGCTGCCGCTGACGATCCGGACACCACCGAGGTTGAGACCTACCTCAACATGGAGTACACCGTGATCGACGAGGAGAACAAGGAAGACGAGACCTTCATCGATACCTACGATGCTCTGAAGGCTTACTTCGATACCTACGATGCTCTCTACAAGCAGGCTGTTGCTGATGCACAGGCAATTGTTGATCTGATCAACGCAATCGGTACTGTTAAGTACGATACCGCACCCGGTGAAGCAATCGACTCTCTCGCAGCAATCGTCGCTGCTGAGGATGCTCTGGCTGACTTCCTTGCAAACGCACTCTACGTATCCGACGGCTACGTTGCAACCGATCTGATCGATGCAATCGATGCTGACGCACTTGATACGCTTGAAGCTGCAAGAACGAAGTACGACAAGCTGGTTGCTGATGCTAAGGCAATCAACGACGAGATCGCAAGAATCGCCGCTCTGCCCGCATCCTACACGCTGAGAGCAGACATCGACGCCGTTGCGGCTGCAATCGCACAGTTCAAGATCGACAACAGCGAGATCACCACTCCTCTGAACCTCGCATCCTTCGAGGCTCTGCATGAGACGATCTACGTTCAGGTATTCCACACGCACATGATCAACGGCTCCGAGTACGTCAGTGCTACGGTCACCATGTTCCTGTCGATCATTCCTGACAACAGCAAGTACATTGCAGTTCGTACCGCGATCAACGAGATCGGTAACAAATACAAGGGTATACTTGAGCGTGCAGCCTACGACTACGCTACCGACGATCTGGATGAGAAGATTGAGGAGCTCTACCTCATCGTTGACGAAGCGATCAACGTTCTCTTCCTCTACGAGATGCAGGCAGGTTACATGGCTGTTACCGAGGAAGCGATCGCTCAGTGCCCCGCCATTGCAGACGATGCAAACGCTCTTATGGCTGCTGAGATCGCTAAGGTCCAGACCATTCTGGATGCATACGCAGCAAGCGTCAAGATTGATGCAACCGTTAACCCCTACATCATGAACCGTGCTCAGGGTTACGAGACGCTTCCGATCTATCTTGAGGCAACTAATCCGCTCTTCCTCTACGTCGTTGACGCTTACGGTGTGGATGATCCCACTGCAGCATTCAACGTTGCATTCGATGCATATCAGACTGCACTTGAAGAGCTGATCTTCAACTGGAACGCTGCAAACCCGAATCCCGACGACGACAACGAGACCGGCTTCCCCACCAACCCCTGATTTAGCCGGTAAGAGTCTGACTTAAAAACCAACTGCCCCCCGCGAAAGCGAGGGGCAGTTTTCATAATAATAAGGGGCTGTCTCAAATTGCGAAATTTGAGACAGCCCCTTACTTGGATTTCCAAAACCGCGAGAGCAAAACATCAAGAGAATGCAGGTTACCGACAAAGCGCAATCCGTGCCAATGCTTGGGGAACAGACGGCGGTAATTCGGGTCCGAAAATCGGTCGTCGATCAGGATGACGGCACCGCGATCCTCTTCACTGCGGATCACGCGCCCCGCCGCCTGCAAAACACGGTTCATCCCGGGGTAGATGTAGGCGAATTCCATACCGCACTCCGCCGTGTCCTCGAAATAGGCACGCACCGTCTCACGCTCAGGATCGGGGCGCGGCATCCCTACGCCGACCACGATCGCGCCGATCAGGCGCTCACCCACAAGGTCGATCCCCTCAGAATAGATCCCGCCCATGACCGAAAAGGCAACCGCCCTTGAATCCTCGGTAAAGCCATCGAGGAAGGCGGCGCGCTCCGCGCGGCTCATATTACGACGCTGTATACGCATCGGGATCTCGGGCGCAACTGCGTGAAACGCCGTTGCGATCCTTTCCATATAGGCAAAGGATGGGCAAAAGACGAGATAATTTCCCTGTCGGTTTTGGTAAGCGGTCAGGATCACGCTCGCGATCTGCCGCACCGTCTCCTCTCTTTTCAGATAGCGCGTGCTGATCTTATCCATAACGGCGACCAGCAGATTTTCTGCCTCGAAGGGGGATTCCAGCGTTTCTGCGGCGCTTTGATTTTCTCCCCCAAGCAGAGTTTTGTAGTATTCGACGGGTGAGAGCGTAGCGGAGAAGAAGACCGCCGAATCCCCCATCAGAAGCCGTCTTGAAAGATTTTCCGACGGATCCACGCAAAAGGCGCGGAGCGAAAGCCGGTCGCCCTGCCGCGACAAAAGCGTGCGGTAGGAGTCGGAATAAAGTGCCAACCGCCGCACCGTGCGCGAAAGCGTGCGGACCGCGCGGCGCAGCTCGGTATAGGGCAGCTCGGCACCGCTCTTTTTTACGGCACGGATTGCCTCAGGCAGCTCGGCGTCAAGCCTTGAAAGCATCGACAAAACCGTCTCGGGCAGCTCCTTCTGCGAAAGGAAGGCGACCTTTTGCCCATCCTCGCCCGTGCGCGTCTGTTCACGCGTCAGGCGCAGCAGTGTTTTGCGCACACCGTCCTCCACCTCACGCACGCGGGCGGAAAGCCCCCCGTCCTTTGAAACGAGGGCGGATAGCTCGGATAAAAACGCCGTGTCGATCTCGGCAGAGTAGATCTCACGCGCGCGTTCGACGAGGTTGTGCGCCTCATCCACGAGAAAGGTATAGTGTCCGTGTGCCGAAAAGAAGCGGCGCAAAAAGACATCGGGATCGAAAACGTAGTTGTAGTCGCAAACGATCACGTCGGCGTAAAGGCTGTAAGCAAGCGAAAGCTCGTAGGGGCAAACGCCGTGCTCCCTCGCCGCGTCAACGAAAACGGCGGCATCCACAATCGGCAGATTCCTCTCAAGCAGAGCAAACAGAGCGCGCCGCGCCGCCTCCTCACTCGCACGCATAACGGGACAGTTGAAGTGCGTGTGACAGTCGCATCCGCGCATCGGGCAGATGCGCTCCTTCGCGATCAGGGATACGCCGCGCAGATCCGCTCCGCGCTTGTAGAGAAGCGAGAGCGCGGAAAGGGCGGCACTCGCCGTCGTTGATTTCGGGGTGAGATAGAAGACCTTTTCGATCCGACCCGCCCCCAGCGCACGCACCGCGGGGAAAAGCACCGACATCGTCTTTCCCGTGCCCGTCGGCGCGCAGACGTATAGCTTTTCGCGCCGCTTGATCGTGCGGTAGGTCCAATTCATAAAGTCGCGCTGTGCGTCGCGGATCTTCGGGAAGGGGAAGCGGATCGCCGCCATCGTCGGCAGACGGTGAAGCACGCGGTCCATCTCACGCAGGGCGTCGGGTGTCAGATTTTCCGTCAAACGCTCAAAATGCTCCTTCAGCTCCGCCGTCATGTAGGCGTGCGTTTCCATATGCTCCTTTCCAAGGAGCACGTTCCGATACACCAGCGTGATCTCTCGGCCGAGCACGCGACGCGTGCGGCGTGCCAGATAGGTCGCGCAAAGGGCATAGCACTCCGCATAGCGCAGAGAAAGCGGCAGCATCGCATCGGGATCGTGTGCCGTTTCAAAGACGAAGACCGTGCCGTGCTCGGTCAGCGCGCTCACGCGGGCGAAAATCGAGAGCTTAACGCCGTCGCACAGCATTGGAAGACAAAGCACCTCGCCCTCGTCCTCCGCAAGCCGACAGAAGGATTCCTCCTCCTTGGAGAGCATTGCTCCGTCACGGAAAAGAGAAAGGGCAGCCATTTCCGCCGCGTCAATGCTGACTTCATCGGTTTCAACAGAGTATCGCATAAAATTTCTCCTTTCCTATAAAAAATATTGCAATTAGGGGTTGCAAAATGAAAAAACTGTGGTATAATATAGAACGTACGGAGGCATAGCTCAGTTGGTTAGAGTACTTGCTTGACATGCAAGGGGTCACTGGTTCGAGTCCAGTTGTCTCCACCAAAAACTCCAAGCTTATGGCTTGGAGTTTTTTATCCGCTACGTAAGCGTTGGCGCGTATCAGCCGTCCGCGGCGTTTTGATCGGGATATACAAGGCGGTCGCCTTGCAAATACACGGCTCTGCCGTGATGTGGGAGCCATTCGGCTCCATTTTCTATTTTATCACAGTTTATCATTGAAATCAAGAAGGAGAAGCAAATTGAAGAGCAATCATATGAAGGGAAATATCATTCTGCTTTTGACCGCGTTCATCTGGGGCATGGCGTTTACCGCACAGCTCGTCGGCGGCGGTAGTGTGGGCACCTTCACCTTCAACGCTACGCGCTTTTTCCTCGGCGCGTTCGTTCTCGTGCCGACGGTCATGATCTTTGATCGTGTCCATAAAAACGGCAGATTCCTTTTCTCCCGCACGGGTGTCACGCGTACCGAGTGGATCGGCGGCGCGCTCTGCGGCATCTGCCTTTGTGTCGCGACCACGCTCCAGCAAGAGGGGCTGATGCATATCAAGGAGGGCGCAACCGGCAAATCCGCCTTCATCACCGCGCTCTACGTGCTGATCGTGCCGATCATCGGGTTGATTCTGCGCCGCCGTGTGCCGCTGTTCCATTGGATCGGCATCGGCGTTGCCATCGTTGGCTTCTTTCTCCTCTGTATTGATTTTGATAGCGGCTTTTCCTCGATCGGACTCGGTGAGCTTTTGACGCTTCTTTGCGCGCTTTCCTTCTCGGTACATATCTGGGTCATCAGTTATTTTACGCCGAAGGTTGACGGTGTGCGGATGTCCTGCATTCAATTTTTGACCGCGGCGATTCTCTCGCTTCCGTTTTCGCTAATTTTTGAACGCCCGACGCTCGCCGCGCTCGGCTCCGCCGCCCTACCCATTCTCTATGCGGGACTTTTCTCAAGCGGCGTTGCGTACACCCTGCAGATCATCGGTCAGCGCTATGCAAAGCCCGCGACCGCAACCGTTATTATGAGTCTTGAGGCGGTCTTCGGCGCTTTGGGCGGTGCCGTGATTCTCGGTGTGATCGGCGGCGATCAATCGCAAATGCTGACCCTGCCGCAGATCGGCGGCGCGGCAATCGTTCTGGCGGCGGTGCTCCTCGTTTCGCTTTATAAGCCGCACGGGAAAGAGCAGAACGGCGAATAAAAGAAAAAAGGAGTCTTTTATGGAAACCATTCGATTCGGCGTGATTGGAACGGGTATGATCAGCGACCGCTTCGCTGACGCGGTGAAGGCGACCCCCGATTGCGAGATCCTTTCGGTCTACTCAAGAGGGACGGAGAGTGGGGAAGCCTATGCCCGCCGTCACGGTATCGAAAGCGTATGCACCTCACTTGACGCGCTGCTTTCCTCGGGCATTGACGCCGTATACGTCGCCAGCCCCAATCTGCTCCATTTTTCGCAGAGCATGGCGGCGCTTGACGCGGGTCTCCACGTCCTGTGTGAAAAGCCTGCCGTCCCCACGGCAGAAGAATACCTTGCACTTTCACAGCGCGCTACGGACGGCGGACTCGTCCTTTTGGAGGCAATGCGCCCGCTTCACGATCCCGTGCTTGCCCTCATCAAGGAGACACTTCCAAGGCTCGGACGCATCCGCCACGCGGTGCTTGAATATTGCCAATATTCCTCGCGCTACGATGCATTTTTACGCGGTGAGGTCAAAAACGCCTTCAATCCCAACCTCGCAAATGCGGCGGTCATGGACATCGGCATCTACCCGATCGAGCTGTGCGTGAGTCTGTTTGGCGCACCGCACGCGGTATTCTCGGGCTCGGTCTTCCTTGAAAACGGCTTTGAGGGGGAGGGAATGGCACGCCTTTCCTACGACGGAATGCAGGCGCTCATCCTTTATTCCAAGATCACCGATTCGGTCCGCCCCTCGGTCATCACGGGTGAGCACGGCAGTCTTTCCTTCCTGCACGCCAATTCGCCGCAGGAGCTGTCGCTTCATCTGCGCGGCGAAGCACCGACGGTCATCCCCTATGCCCCCGTCGAGAATAATATGATCTACGAGCTGGCAGAATTCTGCCGCTTGATCCGTGGGCGCGTTTTCTCGCACCCCTATGCCAAGATCAGCGAGGAGAGCATCCGTATCGTTGAGAAGATCCGTGCGTGCAGCGGGATCTCCTTCGATGTCTGAGTGCTTGCGGCAATTCAATATTTTCGCGGATTGCTTGCAATCCACACGGCTTTATGGTAGAATAAAAAAAACGGTATCGAAAGGATTTCGCAATGGAAGAACAAAACGTAAACGAAACCTTACAAAGCGAAAAGCAGGACGGAAAGCTGTCGGGTGCTACGATGAAGTCTCCCTTTCTTACGAAGCTTGAAAACTTCTGGTATCATTATAAATGGCCCTTTCTGATCGGGCTGTTCACGCTTGTCGTTCTGATCGTCTGCCTCGTGCAGTGCTCGTCAAAATCCGATTACGATATATACGTGATGTACGCAGGCCCCGTCACGCTGACGCAGGAGGATATTGAGGATATCAAGACCTCACTCGAGCCCTACGTGACCGACCTTAACGAAGACGGAGAGATCACCATCGCGGTACGCAACCTCGTCATCTATTCTCTGGCGGAGCTTGAGAAAAAGAAAAAGGAGGGCGTTGACGTCTCCTTCCTTGCCAACACCTCGCAGATGAATACCGAGGTTTTTGACAACGAGATCCAGGCGGGCGAGGCGGTCATCTGTCTGCTTGATCCCGCCCTCTTTGAAAGCGTATGCTTGCAGGGCGGCTTTATGGAGCAGAGCTTTTCGGAAAAGGTACCCGACTATGCACGGCTCGGAAAGATCAAGGTAAAGAATCAAGCCGGAACGGAAACGGTGCGCGAGGGATATTTTGGCTACCGACTCGGCGGTATGGATCTGCATAAGCTCCCGGGCCTTTCCCGTTTGCGCGGCGACACCGTTCTCTGCGTGCGGAAGATCAGCACGATGCAGTCGCTCTTCGGCAAGAAAAAGGCAGAGCGTCACCACGCGAACAACGTTGCAATCTTCAATCGGATCATCGCGGGCGAGGAGGAGTGAGTGATCGGGGGAGACTTTTGAAAAAGCTCCCCCGTGCCCTCGTCCAAATAAAAGAGACCTATCAAAAAATATGAAAGTTTTTCGCCTTCTTTTTTCAAAAAGCAAGCGAACTGTGCGTTATGAATCTTACACTTGTCGCAACCTGCCTGTTTGGGCTTGAGCATCTGCTCGGCGAGCAGATTGAGTCGCTCGGCTACGATCGGATCGAGACCATCGACGGCCGCATCACCTACCGTGCAGACGAGGAGGGGGTCGCGCTCTCGAATATCTTTCTGCGCTACGCAGAGCGCATCTATATCAGTCTCGGCAAATTCCGCGCCGATAGCTTCGATATGCTCTTTGAGGGCACACGCGCCCTGCCGTGGGAGCTGTGGATCGGGAAGGATGATGCCTTCCCCGTCACGGGGCACGCCGTGAAGAGCCGCCTTTTTTCGGTTCCCGATTGCCAGAAGATTATTAAAAAAGCGATCGTGCGCCGTCTGTCGGAGCAGTATCATCTCGATTGGTTTGCCGAAACGGGGCGTACCTACCGCGTGGAATTTTTCCTGTTCAAGGATGAGGCAACGCTGATGATTGACACCACGGGCGCACCGCTTTACCGCCGCGGCTACCGCACCGAGGCAAACGATGCCCCGATGCGCGAAACGCTTGCCGCCGCGATCGCGGCGACCGCGCGCCCGCGTGAGGAGGTCCTTCTCTGGGATCCGATGTGCGGCTCGGGCACGATCGCCATTGAGGCGGCAATGCTCGTCAACAATATCGCCCCGGGCAAGGCACGTGCCTTCGCCGCGGAGAGCTTCCCGCAGATCCCGCAGAGCCTTTGGCGTCTTGCGCGGGAGGAGGCGCTTGACACCGAGCGGAAAACGAAATTCGAGGTCTACGCGTCGGATATCGACCCCGCGTCGGTCGCCCTTACGATGGCGAACGCACGCCGCGCGGGCGTGGATAACGCTCTCAGGATCTTTACTGCCGACGCGCGGAAAATAGAGATGCCCGAGGGGCGCCGCGGCACGGTCGTGACCAATCCCCCCTACGGCGAGCGCATCGGCGGCACACTGCAAGAGGTGGAGCAGCTCTACCGCGACATTGGCACACGCTTCCGCGCCCTTGCCCCGTGGCAGATCTACGTGATCACCTCGCATCCCGAGTTCCCGCGCTTTTACGGCGCACGCCCCGATAAGGTGCGAAAGCTGTATAACGGAATGATCCCCTGTTATTTGTATCAATACTTTAAGAACAAATAAAAAAGCGTGCTTTGCACGCTTTTTTATTTGGGTTCAGTCCTCGGTGTCCTCAAGAATATCGACGGCACCGTACCAGACGGTCTTGCCGAATCTGCCGACCGTGAATTCGTCCTCCCACCGATCCAATTCTTGCTTGTAATATTTCAGCTTGCTTTTATAATCCTCGCGCACGGCGTCGTTCAGATCATCCGAATAAAGCTCCAACGTTCTTTCAAGGGTCTTGATCTTTAACTCATACTCCTCAAGCTTTGCATCGAAGATCCTCTTTTGCTCGAGATACGCGAGCTTCGCCATCCTTGTATCGTCGTACTCTTCCATAACGAAGTAGTCAGCTTTATCATGGAAATCCGAGCCCTCGTACGCCATAAGATAGCGCACTATACCTTCGGCGAGATCGTGATCCTCTGCCGTATAGTACGAGACCGTATAACCCTCCGCCTCAAGATTTTCAGCGGCGGTCGCGAAATCAAGCTCGGGTCTTTCAGCGCAGGATGCAAACGCCGTGAGCGAGCAGAGAAGAAGCACGCATGCAAAGCATAAGGAAAGGCTCTTTTTCATTCGTAGGTCTCCGTTTCTTCATAGTATTCTTGACTTCAGTATAGCATAAATACGTGATTTTGTAAACAGATTGCCGATAAAAAACAAAAAAGCGTGCTTTGCACGCTTTTTTGTTAACCGTTGTTTGCGTTTCCGGTCGGTTTCGCCTGTCCCTGCTTGGGCTTGCGCCGATGGCGGCGGTAGGGGCGTCGGGCGACGGCGAGCTTCAGTCGCTCGCGGTATTTTGTAATGTCAGCCTCGCTTGCACGGATGACGCGTAAGCGAGCGCGCCAGGTCTCGTCAAAATTCTTAACGGGGTGGAGCGTGTAAAGGAAGGAGCCGTGCTCCGCACAGGTGTAAAGGCGGGAATAGCGCTGCCCCTTCGCGTGCAGAACCTCATCCTCCGTCGTGAGTGCCCTTCCGCAACGCACGCAGGCGGGCTCCGTAAAGGCGGGGATCAGCAAAAGCGACTCAAGCGTCGGGTAGCCGTCCTCACCGATGTCGGCGTTGCCAATCTCCCGAACGACCTCGTCCGCGTTCTTGCGCCTGACGTTTTCCCTGATCTGCCGCGGCACCTCCAGCCGTGCGGCGACGAGGGCGGTGAAGTAGGCATCGTTGAGCGCGTCGTGCGCGGGCAGATTCTGCGGGATCTCGTAATGCTCCATTGCGAATTCAAGCGACCGCTGACGGCTCTCACCGTCGGTGACGTTGTTGAACATCGGCTGCAGATCGTAGGTCGGCGCGAGCCAATCGGTATCGAGCTTGTGTGCGCGCAGGTTGTCGGCAAGCATCGGAATGTCGTCGGGTCCCCAGGTCAGGAAGGCGTAATCCTCACCGCAGAAGCGGCGGAATTTTTCAGCCGCCTCGGGCAGCGTGATCCCGTTGTCGATCTGCTCCTGCGTGATGCCTGTCAGTCGGGACACGTGGCGCAGAATGCGCTTGTAAAATTTCGGCCGTACGATCATGCTGAAGCTGCCGCAGGGCACCATATTTTCGTCCAGCTTCACCGCGCCGATCTGGATTACCTCTCCGCGTAAGCGGAGGGCGAGCCGCTTTTGCACGGCGAGCGCCTTTTGCTGATAGGCCTGGTTCCATTCCAGGTCCAAAGTGATATAATACATGAAGGGGTTGTCCTCTCATTTTTCTCTTACCCGACTATTATATATCATTCCCCCTGCTTTGTCAAGTCAAATCGTGAAGAGGAGACGCCGCATTGTCGAAAATACTTGACAAAAGTCGCGCGTGTGGTATAATTGTAGGGTAAAGAAATTTTTGCACGCAAGGCGTGCCGTGGGAGTTGAAAGCTATGGAGCAGAAAAATATACCGGAGCTGTTTGGGTGTCAGGTCTTTAACGAGGACGTGATGCGAAAGCGGCTACCGCGTGAGGTCTACGAATCGCTGATTTGCACGATGGACACGGGCGGTGAGATCGACGCATCGATCGCCGATGCCGTTGCTTCAGCAATGAAGGATTGGGCGATCGAGCAGGGCGCGACCCACTACACGCATTGGTTTCAGCCGCTGACGGGTATGACTGCGGAGAAGCACGATTCCTTCATTTCCTCGGTCGGGAACTGTAAGGTCGTGATGGATTTCTCGGGCAAGTGCCTCATCAAGGGGGAATCCGACGCATCGAGCTTCCCGTCGGGCGGTCTGCGCTCGACCTTTGAGGCGCGCGGCTACACGATGTGGGACCCCGGCTCCTACGCCTTCGTGCGTGACGGCTCGCTCTATATTCCGACTGCGTTCTGCTCCTACACGGGCGACGCGCTGGATACCAAAACACCGCTTCTGCGCTCTATGGACGCGCTCTCGGCACAAACGCTTCGCATTCTGCGTCTGTTTGGCGACACGGCGACCGAGCGCGTTGCCGTCACCGTCGGCGCAGAGCAGGAATATTTCATCATTGACCGCAAGATGTACGAGCTGCGTGAGGATCTGATGTTCACGGGGCGCACGCTCTTTGGCGCACCCGCACCGAAGGGGCAGGAGCTGGAGGATCACTATTTCGGTCCTCTCAAGACGCGCATTCGTGCCTATATGGCAGATGTGGACGAGGAGCTTTGGAAGCTTGGCATCAACTCGAAGACCAAGCATAACGAGGCAGCCCCCGCCCAGCACGAGCTGGCACCGATCTTTGCAAAGGGCAATATGGCAGTCGACCAGAATCTTCTGACGATGGAGGTCATGAAGCTCGTTGCCGAGCGTCACGATCTGATCTGTCTGCTCCACGAAAAGCCCTACGCGGGTGTCAACGGCTCGGGTAAGCACAACAACTGGTCGATCTGCACCGACCGCGGCAAAAATCTCCTTGATCCCGGCAAAACGCCTGAGGAGAATCTGCAATTTCTGCTCTTCCTCGCCGCCGTCGTGCGCGCGGTTGACGAGTATCAGGAGCTTTTGCGCGTTTCTGTTGCCCACGCGGGCAACGATCACCGTCTTGGCAGTGGAGAAGCACCGCCCGCCATCGTCTCGATGTTCATCGGCGATGACCTCGACGAGCTGGTCGATGCCATCGTGGCAGGACAAACGCTGGCGCACCGCCACCGTAAGGTCATGAATCTCGGTGTGCCGAGCGTGCCGACCATCCGCCGCGACAGAACCGACCGCAACCGTACCTCGCCCTTCGCCTTCACGGGCAACAAGTTTGAATTCCGTATGCTCGGCTCCTCGCAGAATATTGCGATGCCGAACGTCGTACTGAATACCGCCGTCGCACGGGTGCTGTCGGAATTTGCCGACGAGCTGACGGGGAAGGGGGACCTTGCAGAGGCGGTCACCGCGCTGATCCGCAAGACCTTCATCAACCACCGCCGCATCATCTTCAACGGCAACGGCTACTCCGAGGAGTGGGAGAAGGAAGCGGAGCGCCGCGGGCTTGCCAATCTCAAGACCTCGGTTGACGCTTACCGTCATTTCACCGATGAGAAGAATATCGCCCTCTTTACCGAGATGGGCGTTATGAGCCGCACCGAGATCCTCTCGCGTGCCGAGATCCTCTTTGAAAACTACGCGAAGGTCATTCACATCGAGGCGGAAACCATGCTTCGTATGCTCCGCCGCGATGTTCTGCCCGCCGTCGGCTCTGCCCTCGGCGATATGGCCGGTACGATCGGCGCGCTTCAGGATCACGTCGGCATCAAGGTGAACGGACAGAGAAGGACTGTCGAGCGCTTGGCGGAGCTTTCCGACCGTGCCTACGCCGCCGTCGATGAATTGCAAACAAAGGTTGACATTTTCCTTGCCGCCGAGGGTGCTGAGGAAAAGGCGGCGGTCTGCGCCGATACGATCGTGCCCGCCATGGCAGGGCTGCGTGCCGTCGTTGACGAGATGGAGACCATCTGCCCTGCCGACTTCTGGCCCTATCCGACCTACGCAGAGCTGATCTTCAGAGTGTAAGATACAAAACAGAACGACGCTTTTTTGCCAAAAAAGCTTGGCAAAAAACCTGCTATGAAAAAATCCAAAAAGAAAACCCCTCTTGACTTTTAGAGGGGGAAAAGGGGAACCTTTTTGAAAAGGTTCCCCTTGTTTTTTATCTTTCGACTTCTTCCATGATATACGCTTCGAGGATATCGCCGACCTTCAGATCGCTGAAGCGATCGAGCATGATACCGCACTCGTAGCCCTGAGCGACCTCCTTTACGTCGTCCTTGAAGCGGCGCAGAGAGCCGATCTTGTTCGAGAAGCTCTCGGTCTCCTCGGCACGGCGGTCGAATACGACGATGCCGTCGCGCACGACGCGCACGAGCGACTGACGGGTAACCTTTCCGTCCAGCACGTAGGACCCTGCAATATAGCCCACGTTCGGAACGTGGATGAGCTGGCGCACCTCGACGCGGCCCTGTGCCGTTTCCTTATAGGTCGGAGCAAGCATACCCTTCATTGCCGCGGTGATCTCGTCGATGCACTCGTAAATGACGCGGTAGGTGCGGATATCAACACCGCTGCGCTCCGCCGAATCGACAGCGCCCTTGTCGGGACGGACGTTGAAGCCGACGATGATCGCGTCGGATGCGTCTGCCAGCATAACGTCGCTTTCGGTGATGCCGCCGACACCCGTGTGGATGACAGCAACCTTGACCTCCTCGTTGGAGAGCTTCAGAAGCGAAGCCTTGACCGCCTCGACCGAGCCGCCAACGTCTGCCTTTACGATGATATTAAGATTCTTGACACCCTCGCCCATCTGATCAAAGAGCGCGTCAAGCGACATACGGGAGTTTGCCTTGAAGGTCTCCTGCTTCATCTTTTCGCGGCGCTGCTCCGCGAGGTCGCGCGCCATACGCTCATCCTCAACGGCGTTGAATTCGTCGCCCGATTCAGGAACCTCGGCAAGACCGATGATCTCAACGGGAACGCTCGGGCCTGCGGCCTTCACAAGCTCGCCCTTGTCGTTTGTCATTGCACGGACACGGCCGACGGCAGTACCTGCGATTACGACGTCGCCTGCGTGCAGAGTACCGTTTTGCACCAGCACGGTTGCAACGGGACCGCGGCCCTTATCAAGCTTCGCCTCAATGATCAGACCCTTCGCACGGCGGTTCGGGTTTGCGCGAAGCTCCTTGACCTCTGCAACGAGCAGAACGTTTTCAAGCAGATCCTCGATGCCCATACCCGTCTTCGCGGAGATCGGTACGCAGATGACGTCGCCGCCCCATTCCTCGGGAACCAGCTCGTACTGCGTCAGCTCCTGCTTGATCGCGTCGGGATTTGCCTCGGGCTTATCCATTTTGTTGATGGCAACGATGATGTCGATGCCTGCCGCCTTCGCGTGGTTGATCGCCTCAACCGTCTGCGGCATGATACCGTCGTCAGCGGCGACGACCAGAATGGCAATATCGGTTGCCTGCGCTCCGCGCGCACGCATTGCGGTAAACGCCTCGTGACCGGGGGTATCAAGGAAGGTGATGTCCTTTCCGTTGATGCTGACGCGGTACGCACCGATGTGCTGGGTAATACCGCCCGCCTCACCGCGCGTAACGCTGGTGTGACGGATCGCGTCGAGAAGCGAGGTCTTACCGTGGTCAACGTGACCCATTACGCAAACGACGGGCGAACGATCCGACAGGTCCTCGGCGGTATCCTCAGCCTCGTCAAACAAGCGCTCCTCAATGGTCACAACGACCTCACGCGTTGCCTTCGCGCCGAACTCGTCGGCGATGAGGTACGCGGTATCGTAGTCAATGGTCTCGTTTACGGTCGCCATCACGCCCATCATAATGAGCTTCTTCACGACCTCGGCAGAGGTCTTCTTCAGACGGGTCGCAAGCTCGCCGACGGTGATCTCGTCGGGAATGGTGATCTCAAGCTGCTTCTTTCTCGCAAGCTCTGCCTCCATCCGCTTCATCTTCTCGCGTTCCTTGTCGATCTTTTCGCGGCCCGCCTTGCCCTGTGCGCGGGTGTCCTGCTTTTTCAGCTTCTGTCTGTTCTGGTGGTTATCCGAAACGCGTGCGCCGTAGCCCGTATAATCACGGTGCTCGTCGTACTTCGACAGATCGACGTAGGAGGTACGCGTGTCGACGACGCGGTTCTTCTGCTTCACCACGACCGTCTCGCCGCCGCCCGTCGGCAGATTCGTTCCTGCGGGGGGCATGATCGTCTTGAAGGATTGCTTCGGCTTCTTCTTCGGCTCTTCCTTCTTCGGCGCAGGCTTCGCTTCCTCTTTCTTCGGTGCGGGCTTCTCGGGCGTCGGCGCGGGCTTTGCCTCCTCTTTCTTCGGCTCTGCCTTCTGCTCCTTCGGCGCCTCCTCTTTCTTTTCGGGCTCTGCCTTCTGCTCTGCGGGCGGCTCCTCCTTCGGTGCCTCCTCCTTGACAGCGGGGGCTGCGCGCTCAACCGTCAGCGTTGCCACACCGTCAAGGTAGTCGCCGAGATTTTTCAGCTGATTGTCGACGGTGTACTTCTGGAAGAAGATCTCCATCTCGTCGTCCTCAAGCGCACCGCCTGCCTTCTTCTCAAGACCGTACGTCTTGAGAAGGTCAAGCAGATCCTTGCCCTTTATATTGAAATCCTTTGAAATTTTCGTCAGTTTGATCGCCATATTCACTCTCGTCCTTTCCTGTCGGTAAGATGCAGTGCGGTAAGAAAGCCCGCATCGGTCAGCGCGACCGCCGCGACCGCCCCCGTCTTGCCGACGGCATTGCCAAGCATCTCAGTCGATGCTTCCAGCTTCATGATTGGAATTTTATAATACGCGCATTTGGATGTCAGACGGCGCTCGGTCGGTGCCGATACGTCGCACGCATAGAACACGTAAACGGGCGGATGCGCCGAGCGCAATGCCTCGCACACCATCGGCGCTCCGATGATGAGCCGCCCTGCGCGCCGTGCCAGCCCAAGCGTTGTCAGATGTCGGTTCACTCTGCCGCCTCCAGCTCCTTTCGTAAAGCCTCGTATACGTCCTCGGAGATGCTGCAGCTCAGATTCTGCTCCATTCGGTGTGTCTTGCGAGCCTTCTGAAAGCATGCCGTGCGCGCGCAAAGATATGCGCCGCGTCCGGGTGCGCGCCCCGTGAAATCAAGTGCGGTCGATCCCTCAGGAGAACGCACGACGCGGATCAACTCCCGCTTCGGAAAATGCTCACCGCAGCCAATGCAGCGCCTCATAGGGATCTTTTTTACCTTTTGTCCCTTTTCTGCCATATGATGCCTCTTTTACGCCTTGATATCAATCTTCATGTAGGTCAGACGCGCGGCAAGCTTTGCGTTGATGCCCTCACGCCCGATCGCAAGAGAAAGCTGCTCGGGAGCAACCTTGACCTCACAGGCGCGATCGCTCACCTTCTCGACCGAGATGACCTCGGCAGGGGAGAGCGCCGCCTTTACGAACTCGCAAATATCCTCGCTGTATGGAATGACGTCGATTTTCTCGCCGCGGCACTCGTTCATCACGTTGCCGATACGCATACCGTGCGCGCCGATGCAAGCACCGACGGGATCTACGTTTTCATCGCGCGAAAGCACCGCGATCTTACTGCGAACACCCGCCTCACGCGCGACCGCCTTGATGATGACGGTGCCGTCACGGATCTCGGGGACCTCCTCCTCAAACAGACGCTTGATGAGTCCCGAATGCGTTCTCGAAATCGTCACGATCTGTCCGCGCTCCGAGGTCGTATTGATCTCGGTCACGACGACCTTGACGTAATCACCGACCTTGAAGCGGTCGGTCGGCAGCTGCTCGTTCTTCGGCAGAACAACGGTGCCCTTTCCAAGCTCGAGGATCACGTTGCCGTTGGTGTCGTCGATCTTGTAGACACGCGCGGTCATGACCTCTTCTTTTCTGTTCTCATATTCGCGGATGTCGCGTGCGCGCTCCGCCTCACGGATGCCCTGAATGATGACCTGCTTTGCCGCACCCGCCGACAGACGGCGGAAGCTCTTCGGCTTCAGCTCAAACTCCACGACGCCGCCGAGCTTGTGACGGCGCGAAAGCGCCTTCGCCTCCTCAAGGCTGATCTCGGTCAAGGGATCCTCGACCGTCTCAACGACCGTCTTCTGCTGATAGACCCTGACGTCCTTCTTGACGGGGTCAAGCACGATGCGGACGTTCTCGCTCGAGCCGCATTCCTTCTTGAATGCGCTCACGAGAGCCGCCTCAACCTTCTCAAGCATGTAATCCTTCGGAATGCCCTTTTCCTTTTCGAGCAGATCCAGCGCGTTAAAAAATTCAGCGTTCATTTTTTCTTTCCTTTATATAAGTATTTTTTAATCAAAGAAGACGGTCGTGATTTTTGAAATGCCGTCGGTCGGCAGCTCCAGCGTGCGCTCTCCGACCGAGAGGGTCAGCACACCGTCCGCAAGCCCCAAAAGGGTACCGACGAAGCTGCGCGCGCCGTCTAAGGGCGCGAAGAGTCTGACCTCGGCACGCTCACCAAGGCAGGCAAGGACGTGCGCGTCGGTGCGAAGCTCACGCTCGATCCCGGGCGAGGAGACGTCAAGATGATACGCGTCGGCGATCGGGTCGGCGTCGTCCAGCACGGGGTCGATCGCGCGGTGCACAAGCTCGCAGTCCTCGATCGTGATCCCCTCCTCAGAGTCGATCGTGATCTCAAGATGCCACTCGGTGCCGATCTTTTTATAGGTCACGTCCCAAAGCATATAGCCGAGTGCCTCAACCGTCGGTAAAAGCAGCTCCCTTACCGTATCAGCAATATTTCCCTTTTTCATTGCTTGCTCCTTACATAAAAAGTGAAGAGTGAGACAAACCCACTCTTCTACATCCTATCATTCAACTATATACATTATAGCACTCTTTTCTTAAAATGCAACCCTTTTTTGAAAAAAATTTCACAAAGGCAGAAAAAGACTTGCAAGCAGGCGGGATTTATGGTATACTAAGTAGAAACCAAACCGTTTGAAATGATCAAATCTGAAAATAAGAGAGGGAAATTTATGTCGAAATGTACGGTCTGCCGTGTAGCAATCGAGAGTGAGGACCCCGCCATTCTTTACGTCAACGGCGCGGGCGCGGCGAAGGAGGTCTGCCCTGATTGCGAGGCACTCTTGAACGTCGTTGCCGAGGGGCTCGATACAAGCGAGATCAAGGAAGCGCTTGACACCCTGCGCGGTCACCTGCAGCGCTCACGCGATATCCGTGCGATGGCGGTCATCAACGAGCTCTTGAAGGATAACCCCGCGGCACGGAGGTATGCACCCGACGATGATGCTCTATAATCTTTCGCGCGATGAATTTTCAAAGGAGCCGTGCGTTCTGGCGCTCGGCTTTTTTGACGGCGTGCATCGCGGTCACCGTCAGCTCCTGGAGGCGGCGATCTGTGAGGCAAGGTCGCTCGGCGTGCGCTCGGGCGTTTTTACCTTTGCCGACAACAAGACGTCTCCCTATAAATCCCGTGCGCGTCTCGGAGAATCGGACGAGCGTCTGCGCCTGCTTGCCGAAAGCGGCGTTGACGATATTTACCTTGCCGATTTTGCTGAGATCGCGGATGCCTCGCCTGAGGAATTTGTAAACGAAACCTTACAAAACAAGCTTTTGGTACGGACTGCGGTCTGCGGCTTCAACTTCCGCTTCGGCAAGGATGCCGTGGGCGATGCCGATGCCCTGCGTGCGCTGATGCGTCGCGGTGGCGGGGATGCGATCATTCTGCCCCCCGTCTTTTTCGGCGAGCGGCCGATCAGCTCGAGCGCGATCCGCACGGCGCTGGAGGACGGCGATATCGAGAGCGCGAACGCAATGCTCGGTCGCATCTTCTCGATCAATTTCCCTGTTTTGCACGGCAAATGTCTCGGTCGCCATCTCGGTGCGCCGACCATCAATCAGTATTTTCCCGAGGGCTTCGTTCTGCCTGCCTACGGCGTTTATCACTGTGAATGCCTGGTGGACGGGATCCTTTACCCCGCCGTTACAAACGTCGGCGTCCGTCCGACGGTATCGGATGCGGGGGCGGTTAGCTGTGAGACCCACATCATCGGTTATCGCGGCTGGCTGTACGGCAAGCGCATCCGCGTATTTTTCCTGCGCCGCATACGCAACGAAATGAAATTTGACAGCGTGGACGCGCTGAGGACGCAGATCATGAAGGACATAGACGAGGTAAAAAGAAGCTATGAATGATATCTGGACGAAAATGACGGTCACCGCCGCCGTGGAGCATCTGGACGACGTCACCGCGGTGATGGGGATGCTCGACAACGGTCTGATGATCGAGGATTACAGCGATCTGACGCTGGAGGGTATGTACGGCGACCTGATGGACGACGCACTGCTTAACGCCGACCGCACAAAAGCGAGCGTATCGCTGTTCGTACCCGCAGAGCGGAGCGTGTCGGAATACAGAGCCTACATCGACGCGCGCCTGACGTCGCTCGGCATCGACTATACCCTTGCGTGTGACGGCGTGTGTGAGGAGGATTGGGCAAACGCGTGGAAGCAGTATTACAAGCCGATCAAGCTCTCCCGCATTACGGTCGTGCCCGCGTGGGAGGATTATACCCCCGCTGACGGTGAGATCACGATGCAAATGGACCCCGGTATGGCGTTTGGCACGGGCACGCACGAGACGACGCGTCTTGTGATGGAGCATCTGTGTGAGGAGGTCCGCGGCGGCGAGCGCGTGCTTGACGTCGGCTGTGGCAGCGGCATTCTTTCGATCTGCGCCTCAAAGCTCGGCGCGCGTGAGGTCTATGCCTACGATATTGATCCCGTTGCCGTGCGCGTCTCGAGGGAAAACGCCGCCCGTGACGGTGTGACCAATCTGACGGTCGGTGTCTCCGACCTTCTTCTCGGCGTTGACAAAACAGGGGGGCTTTACGACCTTTGCGTTGCGAACATCGTTGCCGACATCATTTTGCGTATGGCACCCGACATCGGTGGCTATATCAGAAGCGGCGGACGCCTGATCGTTTCGGGCATCATCGGATGCCGCCGTGACGAGGTGATAGCGGCACTCACCGCAAGGGGCTTCACCTATCTTTCCGAACGCACCGAGAATGACTGGTACGCCATTCTCCTGGAGCGCGACTGATGCCGCGCTTTTTTCTCCCCGAGGGGAGCATTTCGGGAAATACCGTCAGCTTCACGGGTGAGGATGCGCGTCATATCTCGCGCTCGCTCCGTATGGCGGTGGGCGATAAACTGACGGCGGTTACCACCGACGGCTACGAGCACACCTGTGAGCTGACCGCCTTCACGCACGATACGGTGACGGCAAGGATCACCGAAAGCGTCAAGAGCCCCGTTGAGCCACCCTACCGCGTGACGCTCTATCAGGGCTATCCGAAGGGCGACAAGCTGGAGCTGATTTTGCAAAAGGCGGTCGAGCTTGGCGTGGCGTCGGTCGTGCCGTTTGAGTCCTCGCGCTGTGTGAAACGCCCCGATCCTGCGCGCGCCGACCGTCAGCACGAGCGATACTCCCGCATCGTACACGATGCGGCAATGCAGTGCGGGCGCGGCGTTTTGCCGAGCGTCGGCAAAACGCTCACCTTCGACGGGATGCTGAGGGCGGCAAGCGCACACGCGCTCACCCTCTTTTGCTATGAGGGAGAGGGAACGCTTCCGCTATCGGAGCTTTTGCCCGCGGATCCCCCCGCGGATATCGCCGTGATCGTCGGCAGCGAGGGCGGCTTTTCACCCGACGAGGTTGAACGCGCCGCCGCGGCAGGGCTTTCGCTTTGCGGTCTTGGCCGTCGCATCCTGCGCTGTGAGACCGCCCCGCTGTTCGTTTTGTCCTCGCTTTTGTTCCGTTACGACTTGTAATTTTGACGAAATTGCATAAAAAATTTATATATTTTTTATAAAATTTTTCAAAAAACTATTGAAAAATCACAAAAAATCATTTAAAATATAGTACAGTATGAACAAATGACAGACAAGGGGGACCTTTCTATGTCGAATCGCCTTTATCAAGGAATTATTCACCAGATGAAGGATCTGCTGGTCGGCACGGTCGGCGTGCTTGACAACAGCGGCACCGTAATCGCCTCAAACGATCTTGCGCTCGTTGGCGAGGTGCGTCAGGGGATTCGTGAGGAGCTTTCTTATGCCGCAGACACGCTCGTGATCGGCGGATATACCTATCGCTTCGCGGGCTCGGGCACGCGCAACGATATCGTCGTATTCGTAGAGGGAGAGGATCAGAACGCCACGCGTATCGCGGGGCTTCTCGCCATTTCCTTCTGCAACATCCGCAATCTGCATGAGGAAAAGTACGACAAGGCATCCTTTATTAAGAACGTGATACTCGACAACATCCTGCCGAGCGATATTTATGTTAAGAGCAAGGAGCTGCATTTCGAGGGTGACGAGCGCCGTGTGCTCTATCTCGTCCGCTTCGCGGGCAGACCCGACCTTTTGCCCTATGAGATCCTGCAGGGGATGTTCCCTGACCGCGAGCATTGCTTTATCCTGAACATCAGCGAGACCGAAGCGGTGCTGGTGAAGGACGTGGACGAAAAGGATGAGCTTGAGGACATCGAGGCACTCGCGCACACGATCTCCGACGTGATCTCGAGCGAATTCTACGCAAAGGTATCCATCGGTATCAGCACGGTTGCCGAGACGCTGAAGGGCCTCGCGAAGGCGTATAAGGAATCCCGCGTCGCGCTGGAGGTCAGCAAGGTCTTCGACACCGACCGCAGTATCATTTCCTACGACAATCTGGGCATCGGCCGCCTCGTCTATCAGCTACCGACCACGCTCTGCGACATCTTCCTGCAGGAGGTGTTCAAGAAGGGCTCGCTCGAATCGCTCGACCGTGAGACGCTGATGACGGTGCAGTGCTTCTTTGAGAACAACCTGAACGTGTCCGAAACCTCGCGCAAGCTCTTTGTGCATCGCAATACGCTGGTCTACCGTCTTGAAAAGATCCGCAAGATCACAGGGCTTGACCTGCGTGAATTCGAGCACGCCATCACCTTCAAGGTCGCCTTGATGGTGAAAAAATATATGGCAAGCAAGCCTGCAAAATTCTAAAATTCCGAGGAACTCAATTTTGAAAAAAACGCAAGCGTTACTTTCTTTGCTCCTCGCCATTCTTCTTTGCGGTTCACTCTTTTCCTGCACGGACGCCCCCGACTCGCCGCCGACGATGTCGTCCTCGTCCCTCCCCGATGAACCGCAGACCGATGATTGGACGACCTCGCCCTCGGGCGTGTCGGCGATCAGGACGGCGCTCTCCGATGCCTTTTCACGCATCGGGACCGACATCCTTTTCAGCGAGGAATACGATACGACGGCGGATTACGCCCTCACCTACGACGAGATCCGCACGCTTCTTTCCGCGTGTGAGTATAACGTTTATAAGCTCAGCTCGGTCGAGGTGACCTACAAGCAGCATTACGTCGGCAGCTTCAAAAATATCGTCTCGCTCGCCGATGCGATCGTCACCCGTATGATCAACAATTACAAGATGGCGGCGGTCACGGCGGATGAGGAGATCCTCACCACCACGCTCGTCAACTGTTACCTCAACGCCATCGGCGACAAATACGGCGCGTATTACAGCGAGGCGGATCAGCCGAGCTATGAGGAAAATATCACGGGCACCTATTCGGGCATTGGCGTGTCGGTCACGCTGACCGCAAGCGGATACATCGAGGTGCTTAACGTCTTTCCCGACACCCCCGCGATCGAGGCGGGGCTGATGCCGGGCGATCTGTTCGTGGCCGTGGGGGGGGAGGACATCGCCGAGCTTGGCTATTATCCCGCGATCGAAAAGATGCGCGGGGAGGTCGGCACTGCCGTCTCCTTTACCGTTGAGCGCGACGGAAAGCGGATCGATATGACCGTTACCCGCGCCATCGTGACCGAAAAGGTGGTCTACCACAGCGTTCTCGACGGCGACGTCGGCTATATCCGCATCACATCCTTTGACAAAAACACCTACGCGCAGTTCGTTTCTGCGTATACCGCCCTGTGTGCCCAGGGGATTGACAGCATCGTCTTCGACCTGCGTGCAAATCCCGGCGGACTGCTCGATTCGGTCGTCGCGGTGCTTGAATATATTCTGCCCGCGGGCGAGATCGTGCATCTCAATTATAAAACGAAAAGCTATACCGTCAGCACGGTGCTGAATCTGGTCGGCAAGTCCGATCCGAATTACGCGGCGTATCTTGACGGCTACCTCAACGATCATAAGATCGACCTGCCGATGGTCGTTCTGACCAACGAATATACCGCCTCCGCGGGCGAGCTTTTTACGGGCGCGCTCCGCGACTACGACGCAAAGGGCAAGATCGACGCGACCGTAATGGGAACGACGACCTATGGCAAGGGCGTCGGTCAGTCGGGCATGCAGAATATTCTGAAGGTCGATCAGGAAGGCAACACCGACGGCTCGCTTCTGAGCCTCACGACCTTCTACTATACGCCGCCCTATTCGGGTAACTACGACGGTGTGGGCATCACGCCCGACGTTACGGTCGAGCTTTCCGAGACGGCAAAGAGCATTAACATCTACAAGCTGACCTACGCTGACGACGCGCAGCTGCAGGCAGCGCATAACGCGCTTAAAGACAGATGAAAACAATAAGTAATTTGTGAGGAGTTACGATCATGGAAGAAATTCTTAATTTTACAAAGGCAGAATACGACGAGCTGGTAAAAGAGCTGCAGGACATCAACGAGAAGATCGAGCTGAATAAGAAGGATATCTCGACGGCACGCAGCTACGGCGACTTGTCCGAGAACAGCGAGTACGATGAGGCAAAGCAGGAGCAGGCAAAGCTCGCCCATCAGAAGCTGGAGCTTGAAAACCGCTTGTCGAAGGCAAAGATCATTGACGAGAGCGAGCTTGACGCATCGGTCATCAGCGTTGGCTCTCTTGTGAAGGTGTTCCATCACGAGAAGAACGCGAATCTGACCTATCAGATCGTCGGCTCCTACGGTACCGACCCTGCCGCAGGCAAGATCTCCGACGTCTCCCCGATCGGTGCTGCCCTGATGGGTAAGCGCGCGGGCGAAAAGGTTGAGGTCGAGCTGCCCCGTGACAAGAAATACCACATCGACATCCTCGACGTGACCCGCGCAAAAGGAGACCATCAATGAGCGAACAGGTACAGGCAACCGAGCAGAACACCTCGAGCGAGCTTTTCGTTCGCCGTGAGAAGCTGCGTGTCTTAATGCAAGAGGGGAAAAACCCCTATGAGATCACGAAGTACGACGTAGACAGCTATGCCGCTGACGTTCTGCGTGATTTCGTCGATCCCGATCCCGTTCCCGAGGGGGAGGAGGCACCGCATACCGTCATCAGCCTCGGCGGCCGTATGGTCAGCCGCCGCGTGATGGGTAAGGCATCCTTCGCACATCTTCAGGACACGACGGGCAAGATCCAGCTTTACGTCAGCCGTAACGACATCGGCGACGAAGCCTACGCCGCCTTCAAGAAGTGGGATGTCGGCGACATCCTCGGTGTGAAGGGCTACGCGTTCCGCACCCGCACGGGTGAGGTATCGATCCACGTGCTGGAGGTCACGCTTCTGTCGAAGTCGCTGCTCCCCCTGCCCGAGAAATTCCACGGTCTGACCAACACCGACCTGCGTTACCGTCAGCGTTACGTTGACCTGATCGTTAACCCCGAGGTGCGCGATACCTTCCGTATCCGCTCGCGCATTATGACCGAGATCAGAAATTATCTCGATTCGCGCGGATTCCTTGAGGTTGATACCCCGATCCTCGTTCCGCTGGAGATCGGCGCGTCCGCCCGCTCGTTTGCAACGCATCACAACACGCTGGATATTGATATGTATCTGCGTATTGAGACCGAGCTTTATCTGAAGCGACTCATCGTCGGCGGTCTTGACCGCGTCTACGAGGTGGGCCGTATCTTCCGCAACGAGGGGATGGACACCAAGCACAACCCCGAGTTCACGACGGTTGAGCTTTATCAGGCATTCACCGACTACTACGGAATGATGGATCTGGTCGAGGAGCTGTATCAGCTGCTCGCGGAAAAGATCCTCGGCACGAAGAAGATCACCTACCAGGGCACCGAGATCGACCTTGGCAAGTGGGAGCGTCTTACGATGGCAGAGGCTGTTAAAAAGTACGCAGGTGTCGACTACTACGATTGGCAGAGCGATGAAGAAGCGCGCGCCGTCGCAAAAGAGAAGCACGTCGAGGTGCCGAAGGACGCAACGCGCGGCACCGTGCTGATCGAATTCTTCGACGCATACGTTGAGGAGAAGCTGATTCAGCCGACCTTCATCTACGACTATCCTGTTGAGAACAGCCCGCTTGCAAAGCGCAAGCCCGAGGATCCGCGCTTCACCGAGCGCTTTGAGTACTTCATCAACGCAACCGAATTCGGCAACGCCTTCTCCGAGTTGAATGACCCGATCGACCAGCGTCAGCGCTTCGAGGATCAGGTCGCCGCGAAGCGCGCCGCCGAGCCCGACACCCGCGCCGAGGTCGATTACGATTTCGTCACCGCGCTGGAGTACGGTATGCCCCCGACGGGCGGTCTTGGCTTCGGTGTGGACCGTTTGGTTATGCTTTTGACGGACTCTGCATCAATCAGAGACGTGCTGTTATTCCCCACAATGAAGCCCGAGGTGTAAGATCGGAGGCTGAAAGAACAAAAGATCCCCCGTTTATGACGGGGGATCTTTGTTCCATACCGCATAAGTGACACCCCGCGATCCACGAAGGAAATGAAGTGGGAGTGGTCGGTGGAACTTATCCGATCCGTAAATCAGATCAAGGACAGCCTGCGGGCAATGTTGTACTTCGTGCGCTTTTTGCGTTCCTTATAGGTATTCACGCTGATAAAGGCAAGGGGGGAGCGGCGGTGGCCGCGGCGTTCGGCGAGATCCTCAAGAATCGTCTTGCGAATGGCAATCTCGCACTCATCCTCCAGCGCGCCGTCGATTGCGGCGTTGATCCGCATAAACTCCGCCGCGGTCGCAGGTAACAGCTCGCCACGCAGCAAAAGATTCTCTCGCCGACGGTAGCCAAGACAGAGGTCGGCAACCGTGCGCTCAACGTCAAGCGGTAATTTGTAACAGTTCATAATTTTTTCCTTTCTCCCGCTTTTTTTGCAAAAAAAGCTTGGCAAAAAAATGAATAATGGGAAGGGCGATAGCCCATTCTCCTTTCCGCATAAAGGTTTTTGGGCGACTTTTTTCAAAAAGTCGCAATCGTCCCCTCTTTTTCCTGCTCCTTGAATTTTTGGTAACTGCGCTCGACGGCGCGGTTAAATACCTCGTCGGTATCGAAATTGCCGAGGCGGTCGCGGCTTGGCGGCGCGTGCTCGTCGCGATAGCCCTCCGAATCGAGCCACTTGGCGGCGGTGGGGATATAGCGCGGATCGCCGAGGAAGCGGCTGTCACTGCTTTTTGCGCGCGAAAGACCTGCAAGGATTTCTTCGTGCGTCACGCCGCGGGCGCGCGCCGCTGCGTACGCCGTGCGTGCGGCATCACGGTTGATTTTCTTCGGATACGCCGCGAGGAAGGCGGCAAACTCGGGAGGCTCCTCTCGCTTTGCCCCTTTCACACGCGCGCCCCCTGCGGGGGCTATTGGGGGAGAGAGTGTACGATCCGTATCCGTACCCGTATCCGTATCGGTATCCATGCCGTTGCATCCGTTGGCATACAACGGCATGGATGCCGTGCGTTTTCTCTCGTTTTTCCAGCGCTCTACTGCCTTTTCACGTTTCTTTGCACAGATCTGCTCGTACTTTACGGTATCGTAACGCATCCGTTGCATCAAAAACGCGAGCGCGATCTCGGCAGGGGGCGAAAGCGCGGGGATCGGCTCCTCTGCGGCGGCGGCAAACAGAGCGAGCAGCAGCCGGCCGCGGTCGGCATCCGAGAGCAGCGCAAGCTGATCGCGCGCATCGAGGTGCAGTATGATATTCTCGCGCATCTCAGCACCCCGTGGCATAAAGGCTTGCGGCAAGCTCGTCCTTCAGCCCGTCGAGCAGGTCCGAGAGAAGCGAGAGCCGCGCGCGCAGATCCTCTGCCCGATCGCAGAGCGCGGCAAGCGAGCGGATCCCGCCAAGATCGCTTTGCCGCGCGGCGGCAAGCAGGCGCACGCGCTCCGCCTCCGCCGCGGCAATTTCCGCGCGCACGGCGGCAATCGATGAGAGGATCGCATCCGCATTGCGATGGCAGGCGACACCCTCCTCCTTATATTGATAAAACACTCTTTTTCACCCCTTTGTCACCTATCAGGTGACCTTCATGCTTCAAAAAATGGCGGAACGACCGCCGCCGTTACGCAACGGGTGACCTGTGGAGAAAGGGAGTCACCTATTGCGTTACTTCATCATAACACAGAATTTGTAACTTGTCAAGTGACTTTTTGAATTTTTTTTGAAAAAGTGTTGCATCTCGCGTTGTTTTTATGTATAATTGAAAAGGAACGGTCCAATTGACGAAGGAACGCCCCGAGCGGAGTCTTGGGAATAAAGGAGCAAAATGGAGATTGGAGAAAAAATTAAGGAGCTTCGCCTTTTGCGCGGAATGACGCTGGAGGAGCTTGCCACCCGTCTTGGCACGACGAAGCAGACGGTTTCCCGCTATGAGAAGGGGATCATCAGCATCTATCTTGACCGCATACCCGCGATTGCTGAGGCGCTGGGCACGACACCCTCGGAGCTATTGACGCTCACCGAGGAGCGGTGCGGTGACGGATTGCCGCTTTTGTCCGGGCTTGACGCGGCGGGTCAGCCGATCTACCGCGATTCGGGGCATACCGCTGACGGACGCGTCGACTTTTGTCTGTACGCTGTGGGCGAGGGGATGACGGGCGGCCGCATCTGTGACGGCGACCTTTTATATCTTTGCCGCTGTGAGCGTTACGGCGGCGGTGAGCTTGCCGCGCTGTCGGTGGGCGACGGCGTACTCTTGCGCCGCGTGTATCAGGACCCCGAGCATCGGCAGCTGATCTTAAAGTCCGAGAATCCGCGCATTGCCCCCACGGTCTACGTCGGGCGTGAGCGCGAGCGCGTGCGTATTTTCGGCAAGGTGGTTGCCTTTCACGCGCACGTAGAATGAGGCGAAAGAGGAAAACGGTATGAACGGGCAAAACGAGCTGCCGAGCGTTGAGGCGCTCGCCTTCCTCGGGGATGCGGTGCATAGCCTTTATATCAGGGCACATCTGGTGCGCCGAGGCATTCCGAGATCGGGCGAGCTGAACCGCCAAACGCAGACCTATATTACGGCGACCGCGCAGGCGCGGCTTGCCGAAAAATGCAAACCATACTTTACAGAGCTTGAGGCGGATGTTTTCCGCCGCGGCGCAAATCACAAGCATCTGCAAACGCCGAAGCATACGAGCGGTGCCGACTATCGGGCGGCAACCGGACTTGAGTGCGTGCTGGGGATGCACTATTACCTTGGAAATTACGAGCGCATCGACGCGCTTTTAAGCATGGAAGGACAAAACGATGATACAGAAGATTAAAGGCACGATGGACATTTTACCCGAGGAGACCCCCCTGTTCCGTTATATGGAGGGGATCATGCGGGAGGAGGCGGAGAAGTACGGCTTCGGCGAGATCCGTACGCCTACCTTTGAGAATACCGAGCTGTTCGTGCGCGGTGTCGGCGACACGACCGACGTTGTGCAAAAGGAGATGTATACCTTCGCCGACCGCGACGAGGGTCGCTCGATCACCCTGCGGCCTGAGGGAACCGCCTCTGTTGCGCGCGCGCTGATCGAAAACGGCAGGTACGGCGATCCGATGCCGCTGAAGTATTATTATATTATCAACTGCTTCCGCCACGAGGCACCGCAGGCGGGGCGCAGCCGTGAATTTTTCCAATTCGGCACCGAGATGTTCGGCGCGGATTCCCCTGCCGCCGACGCGACCTCGATCGCGCTTGCGGCGAGCGTTTTGCGCCGCTTGGGGCTCAAAAACGTGAAGCTGCACCTCAATTCGATCGGCTGTAAGTCCTGCCGACCCAATTATCGCGGTGCGCTCGTTGAGTACTACAAGTCGCACGAAAGCGAGATCTGCGACACCTGCAAAAAGCGTCTCGTGACCAACCCGCTTCGCCTGCTCGATTGCAAGAATCCCGAGTGCGCCGCGCTTGCCGCGGCGGCACCGCGGACGCTTGACCATCTCTGCCCCGACTGCCGCGCGCATTTCGACAGTCTCTGCCGTATGCTTGACGCGATGGGCGTGGAGTATGTGATCGACCCCGCGATCGTGCGCGGTCTTGACTACTATACCCGCACCGTGTTTGAGTTCGTTGCCGAGGGCATCGGCGCGCAGAGCACGGTCTGCGGCGGCGGCCGTTACGACGGACTCGTTGAGGAGCTGGGCGGCCCTGCGCTCCCCGGCATCGGATTTGCGATGGGTCTGACCCGCCTTGTGCTTGCGATGCGTGAGTGCGGCACGGCGGACATCGAGCCTGCCCGCCCCGTGCTTTATATCGCGGCGCTCGGTGCGCGTGCGGCGGAGTGCGCCCTCGGCATCACCGAGCGACTGCGCCGTGAGGGGCATATCGTGGAATGCGACCTGATGGGCCGTAGCCTGAAGGCACAGATGAAATACGCCAACAAGAAGGGAGCGCGCTACACGCTCATCCTCGGCGACAACGAGATCGACACGGGGGTTGCCGCCCTGCGTGATATGGAGAGATCGGAGCAGCGCGAGGTGCGCCTCGCCGACTTTACGCTCTGATGGAGCGGAGCGCGTTTTTACCCACCACCGCCGCCGATGTGGCGGCGCGCGGCTGGGATGCCGTTGACTTCGTATATGTGACGGGGGACGCCTACGTGGATCACCCGTCCTTTGGTGTCGCCATCATCTCCCGCGTTTTGGAGCATGCGGGCTACCGCGTGGCGATCCTCTCCCAGCCCGACTATAAGAGCACAGCGGATTTCTGCCGCTTCGGCCGTCCGCGGCTCGGCTTCCTCGTGACCTCGGGCAACATCGACTCGATGGTCGCGCACTACACGGTGGCAAAGCGCCGCCGCACCTACGACTACTACACCGCAGGCGGCGAGATGGGCAAGCGCCCCGACCGCGCTGTGATCGTTTACACCAACCGCATCCGTGAGGCGTACGGCGACGTACCGATCATCCTCGGCGGGCTTGAGGCATCGCTGCGCCGCTTCGCCCACTACGATTATTGGGACGACCGCGTGCGCCGCAGCATCCTCGTGGACAGCCGCGCCGATCTGCTGACCTACGGAATGGGTGAGAATATCCTGTTGCGTATTGCCGCGCTTTTATCGCGCGGCGTGCCGATCAAGCGCATCCGCGATGTGCGCGGCACGGTCTGGCTCGGGAAGGTGGGCGATACGGTTCATTTTCCGTCGGTCGATTGCGGAGACTATGATACGCTGAAATCCGACAAGCCCGCCTACGCGCGCGCCTTTGCGGTGCAGTACCGCAATATGGACGCGATCACGGGTAAGGCGGTCACGGAGACCTACGACGGCAAGCTCCTTGTCGCCAATCCGCCGATGCCGCCTCTTGAGCGCGCGGAGCTTGACGCGGTCTACGCGCTCCCCTATGCGCGTGACTATCATCCCGACTATGAAAAATCAGGCGGTGTGCCCGCGATCGCCGAGGTCAAATTCTCAATCGCGCACAACCGTGGATGCTTTGGCGGCTGTAACTTCTGCGCCATTGCCTTCCATCAGGGGCGTGAGGTGCGCTCCCGTAGTATGGAGAGCGTGCTTGCCGAGGCGGAGAAAATCACGGCACTCCCCGATTTCAAGGGCTATATTCACGATGTTGGCGGTCCGACGGCGAACTTCCGCAATCCCTCCTGCCGCCGCCAGCTGACAGAGGGGATGTGCAAGGACCGCAAGTGCCTGGCACCGACCCCCTGCAAATTCCTCGCATACGATCACACCGAGTACGCGGAGCTTTTGCGCCGCGTGGCGGCACTGCCGCGCGTCAAGCGCGTGTTCGTGCGCTCGGGCATCCGCTTCGACTACCTGATGTACGATAAGGACCACGCAAAATTCCTCGATCAGCTTGCCGCGTATCACGTCAGCGGACAGCTGAAGGTCGCGCCCGAGCATTGCGCCAACCACACGCTGATGATGATGGGCAAGCCGAAAATTGAGGTCTACGAGCACTTCCGTGACGCGTACTTCCGCGCCTCGGCGAAGGCGGGGCGAGAGCAGTATCTCGTGCCCTACCTGATGTCGAGCCACCCCGGCACAACGCTTGCCGATGCTGTCGATATGGCACTTTGGCTCCGCAAATTCAACTATTCGCCGGAGCAGGTGCAGGATTTTTATCCCACCCCCGGCACGATCTCGACCGCGATGTACTACACGGGTCTGCACCCGATGACAGAAAAGCCCGTTGCCGTTTGCCGTGACTATCACGAGAAGGCGATGCAGCGCGCCCTGCTTCAGTACCGCAAGCCC